>CAYNEP010000098.1:0-3725 GCA_964396255.1 uncultured Gammaproteobacteria bacterium
AGTAAGTTTGGTTTGGGACAGTCAACTAAAAGCGGTTTGCCAGAGGCTGAAGGTCTCATACCAACCAATTTTTGGAAAAGAGAGACGCTTAAAGAACGATGGTACTTGGGTGACACATATAACTTATCAATCGGGCAAGGATACTTATTAACTACACCGCTACAAATTAATCAAGCAATTGGAGTCATCGCAAATGATGGAAAATTATGTCGGCCAGTCATTGAAAAGGTTAACAACGCTAATAAAAACAACCTTGTCTCATGTATAGATCTTAATCTAAAACCAAAGTCCCTCGCATTAGTTAAACAGGGAATGCTTGAGGCTTGCAAAAGCGGTGGAACCGGATGGCCATTTTTTAACTTTGGCACAACAGATCCCACAGCCTCAACAAGCGGAAGCATTATAAAGCCAATTGAGGTTGGATGTAAAACTGGAACAGCTCAAAATCACAAAGTGTCAGGGATGCCACATGGATGGTTTACACTATTTGCACCATATAATAATCCTGAAATTGTCATAACCGTCCTTGTTGATGAGGCTGGTGAAGGATCGTCAGTTGCGGCACCTATTGCAAAAGAAATCTTGACTCACTACTTTAACAGAACACAGTAAAACTATAAAATAAAATTGCATTCATCACCAACACACTCTGTGTGCGTGTGTCGATTGAGCTTTATCATAAGTTCATATTTTTTCAAAGCCTCAAGTACTTGCTGAGGACTATTGACGATGGTAAATACTTTGTATTCTTCGCTTGTTGTCATCATGTTCTTTTGGATAACGTCAACAATTTCTCTCCAAAATTTTCCATACAAGATTAGGGGTTTGTGATGACCAAAATACAACTTAGCCAATCCCCACGCCATTCCAAACTCGGAAATTGTGCCGGTTCCTCCACAGTAAATAACATAGGCATCTCCAAGCTCTAATAATTTTTTCGTTCTTAAGATGTAATTCGATTCATCATACTCCTCATCCCCCTCATTAAGCGTATTTTTGCCCTCGAATGTCGTTGTGTGAACTGGAGTATAATACACTACCTTAACCTTCCCGCCTGCTGACTTTGCACCAAGCGTTGCGGCCAACATCTCTCCAGGCCCTCCACCATTTACAATGGTGTAGCCATGCTGCGCGAGAAAGCTAGCTGTTTTGTATGCATCCTCATAGACAGTGCTTTCTTGTTGTGTACGAGCAGAGCCAAAAAAAGTAACCGTGTTAATAACACCCATAGAATAGTTATAAAATACTTGACTTTATTTTGCAATGTAGGTTATGCTAAAAAATGCATGGACGAACTATCTTATCCTGCTCATCGAAGCATACGAAACAGCAAAGTTGCAATCTTTGTCGTTGTGTTATTTCTGATATTTTTAACAGGAGTTGTTATTATCTCGTCAAATCAATTGACAAAATCAGACTCCTCAATAGCAAGTAACCCCTACGCCGCAGAACCATCAACATCAGCCACAACACTTCAACCCGGTAATTCAATGCGTCTAGAATGCTTGGGTTCAAAAATTATTTCACTGCTTTCAAATGGTGACAAAACAATGCTCGTTCAATGTCTTGCAAATACTCCAACACCCTCGCAATCTGGAGGGCTTGAGTTTGAGGCAGAAAGTGGAACCATAACAGCACCATTTCAGACAACTGGAGGATATGTCTTTCAAACAACAAGAAACACCGATGGTATCGCTGGTGGTGGAGAGGCACACTATACAGTCAATATTCCCCAAACAGGTCAATATGTTGTGCAAGGACTTGTATGTGCACCTTCTATCGATGAAAATTCCTTGTTTCTAAAATTCGATTCACATCCCTCTTCAAGAGAATATTGGGTCGTCACTCCCACAGGTAGTGGGTGTAATTGGCAAACTGCTAATTGGAGACTCAATGGGCAAGCAGAAGTACCAGCCCAAAATCCCGTAACCTTCAATCTAACACAAGGGATTCACACGCTCCATGTACATGGTCGTGAACAAAACACTCGAATAGACAAGTGGAGAGTCACGCTCGCCTCATCTGTCACAGGCACACAACCGACCATTACGTCAGGACCTGGCCAGCCAACTCGAGTACCAACGAATGGACCACAGCCAACGTCAGGACCAGCCCCAACACATCAACAACCAAATCCAACATCACCACCACCTCAGGGCACCTTCCCGGGAGGGGTTTATCCAAATGCGGCGCCTGGCTGGATTCCAGTTTCCTATCAAGGATGGAGCGTATCTGCCGCCGACTTAGGTGGTCAAAATACCAGAGACTTTGTGTACGGAAGCAATTTTCATAAATTAGCACATTGGCATTTTGACTACAATCTCCCAAATACCTGTGGCAATAAAGTTTCAATAAACTCTGATACTCAAATGCCAGTGACTCTAACAACATACAATGACAACTCTCCTATTAATATGTGTAGAGCGCAAAATCAAGGAAGCACATATCAAGAACACAAAATCAATCTCCCACCATGTCAGGCGGGCACGGGTGTCAATGGTGAAGGAAAAGAATGTGTCACTAAGGACAAATGCATCTTCACGCTCAGAGCGAATGATTTTAAAGGTTCAACAGAGTTACGATTAACTCCTAACAGTTCGAAATCACCTGCGGCAGGCGGAAATAGATGGTATTTATCGACTAACTTTCAAACAAAAGCTGGTTATCGCAAATCATGCCAGCTATTTGCTCGAGATGAAAATTGCGGAACTTATCACAGAACAATTATTAGTAATTATGATAAGCTTTTTGCGTCAGGCGAACCTATCCCAACAGTTAGGGGGACCGTACCAATTGAGCTTGAGTTTAATGGGGGCTGTGGAAGCTTTAGTAGAAGTTTAGTCTTTGCTGACCCAAATCAACATGTTGGAACCCATGGTACCATAACAGGAACAGTTCTTATGGATACTCCAAACGATTTTAAAGGGACATTTAATCTAAACACAACACAGCTGAGCAATGGTATACACAAGATCTTGATGATTAATATCGAAGGCTCAAATAATCTCGTTGGGGCATCGGGCATCGCACTGTTATTTAATGTTCAAAACTAAATGAAGAATATGAAAGTAAAATCCTTACTTCAAAAGGGCGAGACAAAACTACCACTTATTCTTTTTGTTATCATCATGATGGCAATCGCATCAATTATCACAATTTCAGTGAGCAACCTCCTGACAACAAAAGAAATAAAAACCAACTCAAATGCATCAGAAAAAACCAATAAAGAATCAGTACCGAGTGACGAAAATCCATCAGACCCAAAACTTCCCTATCAGGTAGTCACTGCCATGCCTCTGCCAACACTTGCTGAAACTGACCCATCTCAGCTTAGTCCAAATGAATGCCAGGCTCGAGGAGGAACATGTATATATGACCTGAGTTGTGGGGACTTTAATATGACTAAAATTGCAGAATGTAATGGAGTCCGCCCAGCAAACGGCTTACCTATCGACTGTTGTAAAAGATAACTACTTAAAGTTCTAAATCCTCTTAAATAACGGCGCTATGGGCGATATCTTATCCAAAAGGAAGCATTGATTAATCTTTTCTGCAGAATCAGGTAAAAATGGCTCTAGTGCTTGTGCAATAGCCAAAATACCAACTAATTTATCCGACCCCTTAATTACCTCAAGAATCGTGACTTTCGCGTCCTCCACACTTTGGTTCCATGGAGCCTTGCTGTTTAAATGTCTATTTAGATTGTCAATACAACTCCAAATATG
>CAYNEP010000099.1:0-3654 GCA_964396255.1 uncultured Gammaproteobacteria bacterium
AATCTCTTTTTTGTAGCCTCATTAACATTCTATATAACTCGCTACAATAACAGACCCTCACCATATTTTAGTTTCGTACCAACGACAAAGTCTCAAATCTCGACAGAAAATGTTGCAAGCACTATTATTTCAATCGACCTCAAGGGCGCACATATAAAATCAAAAAAAACAATAAAAGAGAAGCACATTCTTCTAAAAGTTCATAAGATTATGATCATTGGGCAAATTGTTGAATCTTTCAAAAAGGAGAGCGAATTTAACTACCTCATATCATTTGAACTTTCAAACGATCAAGCACGCTATGTATTATCAAAACTCATCACTACAATTGTCGCAAGTGACCATAATCGCGAATATGAAAATCTCTATCCATTCCTAAACCAAGAGCTCTCTCAAGAGAGACACTTTAACATCAACCTTCTAGCATCTAAACTCGCATATCTTAAGGCTAACTAAAGAAACTATTGTGGCGATTTTGATTTAATAAGCTTAGCGTCTTCAACTATTTCAAAGAATTCACCTTCTCCTACTTGAATGTGTGTACTGTTGGAAAGTCTTCTATATTCGAGGAGAAATTTTGATAATGATCTCTGCATATCCTTGATCTCTTCCCCTAAGTGTTTCATTTCCTCTTTAGCGGCAATGATGGATGGAATATTCATTACCTGATCTTTAAGTTGATTTTGTTTACGCTTAAGCTCGTCTGCCTGTTGTTGATGCTCTTCATATAACTTGTCTTGAGATAAAGCATCATTAACCATGTCTCGATTCTTTTTGAGTTCTTCACGCTTGCTCTGAAGACTTTGATAATAGGTTTTAACAGAACGCTCAAGATCAAGTAAGCGCGAAACTGCCCCAGGCGCCTGATTTGGGTCGATCGCAGGCTCTACAGCTTGAGCCTCATCAACGTCGGGCAAAACATCGCTTTCAATCTCGCTGGCAACTTGCACTTCTTCTTGAGGCGCATCTTGTGGTGTTGTGTCTGTATCATCCATAGAAACAACACTATACATCAAGGATGCATTCAAAATCAAGGAGTTTCTCAAATCGCTTGTGCAAAATCAATAGTATGTGGATGAGGTGAGATCCCCATCCCCATCCTACTTCTTAGGCGACTTTTAAAGTCAGCTATTACATTTTCTGCTATCGCCTCCTGTGCATGAGTAATATGTCCAGATTCCAAAAACCTAGTCCATGCTTCGATTGCTAAATGACCTAATCCGTTATAGACCAATTTGCGCCTATCATCCAACTCATTAGCTCTTATCCTAAATGTCTGTTTAGCCCCACTGCTACTTGTCGAATAATACCCAAATCCTCGTAAATCACTCCTTCTAAGATATGGCAAATACTTGAAGATGTACATTTCATGCGCGCGACTATGAATATAATCTAAAACAAGTAGCTGATCATACGAAAGCGACCTATCACCATACCCACGCTGACTCAATAGAATACCTGTATAAAATCTAGCAATTGCCCCCCTTCTCTCCTCCTCGTTGTGCCTACTTCTAAATCCTCTTGCGAATCTTTGAACAAGTGTTAAATCTGGTCCATACTCTCTCACGACTCCAAAATTATTTGACCATCTAATGAGTTGCTTTTCTGGCTTAAGGTTTTCAAAAGACATAAATGGAAGCGAGTATGCATCATATCTCTCTTCACCAATACACTGCTCTCTGTAGCCCATTTCTCGCCCATTAGTGTCGATTCTATTGTTCCACCAAGCAAATAAAGCCAATGTCCCAACATCACTTCTTACCAGATCAAATTCATGCCCATATCTAAGAGTTGAATCAAGAATAAGTGCAGATTGCAAATTTGATACTACGCCTAATAACTGACTCTCTCTTAGACCTGACTGTAATTCTCTTTTAAGCGCACCTCGACGCAATTTAAATTCAGCGACCTGATTAAATACAGATCTTTCATATCCCATAGTGTTATTATACACTTATGGGGCTTCTGGAACAACGCAAACGACCATAATGTATACTTTAATTCATAAACATACTAATGCATATTCATAACTGCTCATGTTCAAGAAATTCTGATCTATGAAACATATAAGCAAACTGAAAGTAGGTGAAGATTTTACAGGGATTAGTGTAATATATTTCTGCCACGACGGAAAAGGAAACTTTGTCATGGCAAAACGATCTAAAAATGCTCGAGATGAGCAGGGTCTCTGGGAGCCAGGAGGAGGTGCCTTAGAATTTAATGATACAATCGAAAATACTTTAAAAAGAGAGCTTAAGGAGGAGTTCTGTGTCGAAAGCATTGAATTCGAGTTTCTAGGCTACAGAGAAGTACATCGAACTCACAATGGTAAAAAGACACATTGGATCGGATTTGATTTCAAAGTTCTTGTTGATCCTTCCAAAGTTAAAATTGGAGAACCACACAAGCATGATGACCTCCGATGGTTCACCCTAGATACCTTACCAAAAAATCTTCACTCTGAGATGCGGCGTTTTGTCGAACTCTATCAGAAGCGCCTGAGAAATGATCATTCAACGCTCGAGCTTATTGATATCGTTGACGACAAATGCAATATTATTTCTTCAATGCCAAAAAAAGAAGCTCATGAGAAAGGCACTCTTCACAAATGTGTTATTGGCGGAGTAATAGATTCTCATGGAAACATTACCCTCGTGAAACAAAACAACCACAGACAAGATGCAGGGCAATTTGTGTCCCCTGTCGGGGGGCATGTTGGAGCTGGAGAATCAGATGACGACGCACTCAGACGTGAGGCAGAAGAAGAAATTGGTCTTAAGAGTATTAAATATAAACTTATAGGTAAGAAAATATTTAATAGAAACGTTATTGGCCGTCAAGAAAATCACTATTTTATCTACTATGAAATTTATACTGACGAACAATTTATGCTTAATGATGAAGCTGTCGAATACAAAAAATTCGCACCTAGTGAGATAAAAGAAATCTATAAATCAACGCCACATGTTTTTGGAGATGCATATATTTTTGTGCTGCAATCATTCTATCCAGAACTTGTCAGGTAAGCACAATTAACTGCTATAATAAACTTCCATGGGCGTGTAGCTCAGTGGTAGAGCGCTACTCTTATAAAGTAGATGTCGATGGTCCGATTCCATCCACGCCCACATAGTGTGTTACACTTACACATGCAAGATAATCAAACTTTGTCATTCTCATGGGTTAAGCTCTTTAAGGCACTTTTTTATTTACTCGGCGACAAAAAGATTCCCTACTTTGGGTATACATTTCTTCTCATAATCCTTCTATTTCACTCAACAATTCCCCCACTGATTGTCGGTAAAATTGTCGATTTCTTCACGACATATTCGCGGGGTCAATCACTTCAAACGTTTTATACACTCGTGTTTACATTGGCACTACTTCAGGTTGTTGTTTCATTTTCAAGACTTACGGTTAAAAGACGATTGGGAGATATTCAAAGTATCACAGCATATAATACACGAGTTAAGGGGTTTGACAAACTTATGGATCTATCCCTTGCATGGCACGACAAAGAGATAACAGGAAATAAATTTCAAAGAATTCAAAATGGTATCGGAGAGTTTTGGGTTTTGACACGACTCTTAAATGACGAGGTATATAGAACATTTGCAACAATATTGGGTATTATCGGCATCTTCCTAGTCCTTA
>CAYNEP010000100.1:0-3573 GCA_964396255.1 uncultured Gammaproteobacteria bacterium
AAGCCGATCAATTATCTGCCCTAAAAGGATCTGGCTATGACGTTCAGGGCATTAGCCAATCAAAACCTGTGTCAAGACCATCTGCTCAACCTAAACAACAAGGACACGCTGATGACTCAGCAGCTTTGCAATGGGCAAAGTCAAATCCAAACGATCCAAGATCAGCGGCAATACTAAAAGCGAACGGATTATAATATGGCAGAAGCATTTGATCCAGATAAATATCTAGCAGAGAAAACAGGAAAGCAAACACCAGCTGCTGCATTTGATCCAGATAAATACTTAGCTGAAAAGACTGGTTCACAGCTAGTTGAAGAGCCATCAGACTTTGATAACCTTGGAAAAAGTCTGGCAGAAGGAAAACCATTAGAATCTTTAAAAAATGCGGCTGTTATTGGTGGCAAAGGACTAATATCTGGTTTACAAACGGTCGGTGAAGGTATTGAGAAATATTCGGCAGCTCCAACTAGAGCGGCACTTTCAGCACTTGCTGATAAAAAAAATCCACTGACTGCGTTTAGCGAGCAGTTTGGTGAAGATCCAGAAAAGGCAGCCACTGGTCAAAAGATAGCAGAGCAATTAGGTGTTCCAAGTAAAGACGTTGCTCTAAATCAAAAGCAAATTATGGGGTATGATCCAAATGAAGGGCTTCCAGAAAATGTAAAAGGCAAAGGCACCGTAAACCCACAGGAAATTGCAGGGGCTGGAATTAATGTTGCCGCAGATGTAAGTAACTTAATACCGGCAGAAAAAGTAGTTAGCTTCGCAGCAGGAAAAGCTGGTGGTTTATCTAAGGGGTTAAAGAAAACATCTGAAGAGTTAGCATTCAAACAATCGGGTGCAATGCTAAAAGACGCAAGACGAGCGCTTGGTAAAAACCAAATGGAAACACTTGGCAGAACCATGCTTGATAAAACAGTTGATGTTGCTGATGAGGCTGGAAATATAACAAAAGTTCCTTTAATGAAGGCTGGCGACACTGTTGAAGATATTGCAGAAAAGACCGGTTTATTAAAAAAGCAAACCGGTGAAAAGATTGGTCAGATATATGATTCAATTGATTCTAAAATTGCAGATGAAAACTTTTTAAAATCATTACCAAAAGATAAAGCAGAAAAACTAGCATCTGCCAGTAGGTTTGATCCTAAGGTTGATGTTCCTGAATTACATAAAATGATAAATGAAAAGTACGGATCAAAACTTGAAGGTAAAAAGGTCTTATCTAAAGTCGAAGATTTACTTCAAGACATGACTTCTCGTGGCAATACACTTAATGACTCTTTGGCTTTAAAGGGCGAGTTAGACGAGATGATCAATTATTCAAAACAGACCCAAGACTTGCCGGCTTATCAAAAAGCGCTTGTTGATATTAGAAATCACATTAGAGATAAAACAAATAAGTATGCTACTGATGTGGCAGATGTATTAGGAACGAAAACAGGTAAAGAGTTAAATGATCTTAATAAAACATATGGTGCTGTTAGTACTTTAAATCAAATATCTTCTGATAGAACAGCCAGAAATGTAGCAAACAGAATGATTAGTCCTTCTGATTATGGGGCTGGAGCTATTGGAACATTAGCAACGCACAATCCAGTTTACGGCGTTGCGTCTGCTATTGGCAACAAGCTTGGAAGAGAGCGTGGCGCTGGAATAGGCGCAAGAGGAGCTGAGAGTTTATATAACCTTACTCAAGGACTATTACCAGTGACTGAGCCAATGACAGAGATGGCGACCAAAGGTGCTGGAATGCTAAATGATAAATACGTTAAGGGACTATTAAGAAACCAAAAGGAACAAGAGAAATGAAAACACTAATCTTATCGATACTACTAGCGTCTTCGCAAGCAATTGCAGGATTGCCACCGACGACGTTGTCAGGTCAAAGCGACACAACGAAAACAACAACATTTAATTTCAAGGCTCCATATAATCAAGCGACTAAGATTGATGGATCATCGTCATTAATTGAAACAGGAAATGGTAATTTGTTGTTAAACCCAGGATTTGAGCATCAAACATTCTCAACATCTTGGACCGTAACTGCAGGGACGCCGTCAGTTGACACCACTAACATGACTCAAGGAAAGCAAGCGATGAGTCTTTCATTGAGTGCTGTTAATGGTACAATCGTTTCTCAGAACGTTACACCGACAATCAAGATGAGTGGCATCTCTATGGAACATGTCATCTGGGTTAAGACTGCTTTGACTAATATCCAAGTGTGTTCGCTTCAAGCAGGATCAGAAGTGTCATGCTCAGCTGTGCCGTCCACTGACTTATGGTCTAAGGTTTCTATACTAGCCACTGGTCCAGCAAGCGGAAGTGTCGGTATTAGAATCAAATCAACATCTTCTGCAACTGGTACGGTGTTAATAGATGCAGCCTACGTTGGTGTAGCGATTAGCTCTATGAATAACCCAATGACTACTGGTGGTGATGTGATCTATGGCGGCGCAAGTGGAACACCGACAAGATTAGCTAATGGTTCATCTGGGAACTTGTTATCAAGTGCAGGTGGTACGAGTGCTCCAGCGTGGGCAGCTCTTTCGTCTCTTGCTGGATCTGTAACAAGCGGATCATCTAGTGCTTTAAGAATTGAATATTTACAATTTGGTGGTGGTGCATCAGGCGGTCTTGCGACTAGTTCTTGTACATCAACTCCATGTACTATTGCTAATCAATCTGGATCTTGGATATCGAGTGTGGCTAGAGGATCTGCTGGATCGTATACTGTAACTATTGCTGGAAGTGTGTTTTCATCTGTTCCATACTGTGTTGGTAATGCCGGTTTGTTTGGCGTTGCCACTGGTGGTTTTGCGAATGTGAATGCTACAAGTGTGACAGTTATAAATATTAATGCGTACTCCAATGCAGGAACAACGCTAACGGATAATGTGATTACGCTTATCTGTTTTGGTCCAAGATAAGTGGAGTGGTTATGAGTGATCAGGCTTTTGAACTACTGTTAGAGAAATTTAGAGACACAGACAAACGTCTAGACACCATAGACGAGAAGATGGACGAGCTGTTATCGTTTAAATGGAAGATCATCGGTGGCAGCGTAGTGATTAGCACCTTATTTACATTTTTAGTGAGCGTTCTAATGAAGGTTGCTCATTAACATTAACAAAGCCAACGGAGGGCACAATGGAACAACAAGTAGTTCTAGATAAATTGGGAGAAGCGGCTAAGGCTGCAGGTAAAGCATTCTTGATCGAATTGATCAAAGATGGCGGAGCATTTGATGCTGAAATGGAAGTTTTAGCTCAAGGTAACGACGTTGCGAAAGTAATCGTTGAAGCTGTTAAACCACTTTCTAAACAAGTGTTAAAACAGTTGATCGAAAAAATCTAAATTGCAATAGAGTAGTAACTTTGCATACCATGGAGGGTGATGCGCATGTCTTTTCTAGCTTTATTCAAGCCATTTTTCGCCTGGGTTATTGGAGTGTTCACTAAGGATTTGGTTGGTTACCTTACTGAATATATAGAAAAAAGAAGAATGAAGAAAGAACAAGACGAGCGCATCGCCCAACTGGTTAAAGAATTTGACGAGAAGCTTGCAAAGCAA
>CAYNEP010000101.1:0-3501 GCA_964396255.1 uncultured Gammaproteobacteria bacterium
TCTATCTTCAACGTCAATTAACTTAGGTACCTTATCGCCAGATACCCCAAGCACTCAAAATGCAGTTCTGACGGTCAGTTTTGGTTCAGCTGGCAATTATCAAGTAACAGCTGAAGAAGTTGGTAAGCTTCGCTCGCAATCCGGGCCCTTTGTTCCCGACACATCCTGTAACGGCGGAGGTGACACATGTACGGAAACATCAGCGGCTTTATGGAACTCATCCACAGCATATGGATTTGGATATAATATGTCAGGCAACGACATACCAGGTGACTTTTCAACAAGCAATCACTTTCGACCCTTTCCCGACAGATCGCTAAGTGAGACACCTTCTGTTGTTATGACAAGCGCCAACGTTGGCACAAATAGACAAGCGACAATCAAGTTCAAAGCTAATATTTCAAATCTTCAAGAAGCAGGAACATACCAAACGGTTATTAATTTTGTAGCAACGCCAAGTTTTTAAATGAAAATAAATATCACAAAATTCACGCTTGTCACTCTAGTTATATTCATTAGTCTTTTATTCTCGCCTCAAAACGCACATAGTCAAGCAGTTAATCTTTCTATCTCTCCCCCGCTTGTTGAGCTATTGATCAAACCAGGTAAGTCAGTACTCGTTGCATATACCGTTGTGAATAATGGAGACCCAGTTGTTTTAAAACCAAATGTTTCGACTTTCATGCCAAGTGGAATTACTGGTAACATTTCATTAAAGCAAGACATCTTGGGCCCGGTTAGATTTGGGCTAGATAATGCTGATGTGTCTCTTGGTAAGGGAATATTTCTAAAAAGTAATGAAAATCAACAATTCCTCCTTAAGATTCGAGTACCCCAGAACGCTCCTGAGGGCGACTATTATTATACGTTTTATGTCCAGACGGACCCTGGCGCCCTGTTTACAGGACAAAACATATCAAAAAGCTCAGCAACAATCGGCTCAAACATTCTCATATCAGTCTCAAATACCGGACAGACACAATCTAAGGGTGAGATAAGCTCGTTTAAACTTGACCCAATGGCTACGCTATTTGTTTTTGGGAAACGACTTTCTATTGTTGAATCATCAACATTACTCCCTTTTACACTTATCGTCCAGAACTCAGGTGAAAATGTTATCAAGCCTATTGGTGAAATGACATTAAGAGGCCCACTTGGAACCTTGAGTAAACATAAAGTAACGCCTGTGAATATTTTAGCTAAAAGTTCTCGAATTATCCCCGCCACACCATCTGCTTCAATCAATAGCGACGGTAATAATTCTTTTACGCTCAAGGGTTTCTTTATTGGAAAACACACGCTCAACACAACACTAACCTTTGGACCAGGGAGCGCGCCAACATATGCAAGTGTTGATTTTATAGGAGTTCCCATTCGTCTACTTTTAGCTCTTGCCATTGGCTTTATTATCGCATGGGTCATAGCTGCAAAGTTACGCTCTACCTCAAAGACTACTACCGAATCCTAGGCCGGTCTTTATCTGGAATGTAGAGAGATTAATGTGAATATCACGATGAATCTTTGTCACAAAATATGGAACACTTGCCTTTTTAAGCATTTGTACAATCTCAGCATGCGGATGGTTATATCTGTTTCTACGCCCAGCACTAATAATTGCTAGATCGAAATCAATCTCATCAATCGTTTTTTTTGTTAATCCTGTGCGCGAACCATGATGTGGTACTTTTAAGACAAGTCTTAGTTGTTGTTTTTCTGTCAATGCTTTCAATTGTGGTCTAATATAATTATCAAGCTCCTCTCTTGTAATATCTCCCGTGAACAAGACTGCGACTCCTTTAGAGTGTCTGAATATAAATACTTGCGAATATGGATTGATTGAATCACATAATATTTTCACGTCTGCGAGATTCTTAACATTTTTATTACCACATTCTCTTTTATTAAGCCCAATAAATTGTTTTGATGGCCATACCGACTTAATGTGCGACCCATCACCTAAATGAACAGTATCCCCAGTATAAAAATAGTCAACATCAGTCTGCACCTTAATAAAACGATTTAACAATCGCAAGTAGTCTCTATCTTGGTCGGCCACAGCAGGGATTAGGAGTTTGTTGATCCTATAATGTCTAATCAAGTACCCGAATCCTCCAAAATGATCCGCATCAGAGTTTGTTATAAATGCGAGCTCAATTGTTCTGTCAAATGGCCTCATATATCTCCCTAAACATTTAGCCATCCGCGCATCTCTCCCCGAATCTATAACGACATCCACATCGCCTACTCGCGCATACATTCCATCTCCTTGTCCAATGTCGCACATTATAAAAATATCATCAGTGATAGTCAGGCTATACACAAATTTTATAATAACGACTAACAAACCAATAATACTAATCAGCACAACATGTCTGCTTGAATATTGATCGCCCATTTAAAGCTTAAAAAAGATATAAGGAATTTTCGCAAGTAATTCTATAATTGTTAAAATTACGGACGTTATCCCAAAACATATCAGACCTGGAATATAACCTAGCGCGAAATGGATACTGCCTAAAAATACCGCAATAAATGTCATTATCATCAAGGGTGCGATAAACGGCGCAACTAAAAGCGTTGAAAATGGCGCAATGAACGATATCTCCTGAAAATAGAGCCAAATTAATGGAACGGTCATAATCTGAGCAGCGAATGATGTTTTAAGATCGTCACCTACTAATCTCTTTAAATGATTGTCGATATTTATATTTTCATGGCCATTTGACAGGAACAGAATAATACCTAAGGTTGAAAAAAAACTTAGCAAAAAGGAAATACTCGTGATCCATTCAGGCCAGAATATACCAATCGTAATTGCTGAGACAAACAAGGCAACGATCGGTTTTATTGCCCTTTGCATGACAAATGCCACCATCGTGACATAACACATAATAACAGCTCTTACTATTGGGGCCTGCGGAGTGACTAAAATGACAAAAAATGCAATTAATATAGTTAGTAGCACTAATGAGAGATTCTTGCCAAGACGGACTGTTGCATTTGAGATTATAATCGACAGGATTGTTATGTTCATGCCCGATAAGACTACAATATGTAAGAGACCAGTTCGTTTAACCATCTCATATAGCTCATATTGGTCAGCTATAGACCGCCCAAAAACAATACCATTCAAAATGGTCGCATGCGGTTCTGGAAGATAGGCATTTATTATACCTGTAAAGAACGCTATGTCGGGTAGGTGCATTAGTATGTCGTAATCAAATCTTGTATTTTTTCAAAAACAGCTTGACCAACAATCTTACGCTCTCTAAGATCTAATATTATTTGATATGGACGACCTTCAATAATCTTCTGTGCCGTTTTCTCACCAATCCCAGGTAGTTGATCAAGCTGAGAAGCATTTGCCGTATTTATGTTAATAAGCACCCGTGATAATCCCAAAACACCGCCTTGGGCTGAAACATGCCCCATTGACGTAACAGGGACAAACTCAGGGATAAATATCTTCTCTCCGTCAGTGAGCGTTCTAGCAGCATTTCT
>CAYNEP010000102.1:0-3500 GCA_964396255.1 uncultured Gammaproteobacteria bacterium
ACAAATTTGGCACAACTTAGCAACTTGGTAAAAGCTAGATATCCTAGAGGCTCGACCATTTTGATAGAGCCGATATCTATTGATGACTTGCGGATGAGTTTTTTGGTGCGAGGGTGAAGGGGGAGAATCAGGGCTAGCCTAAGTTCGAGGGAGAGCTTAGATAAGTTGCGGAGATGAGTCGTGAGCTTGGTTGGGTCATCAACATTTTCCTGGCGGTGGAGGGTAGCAAGAAGATACTGATTGCTTGACAGATTGAAGGGTAATTTGATATCCCCTAATTTGGGTTGAATGTAGGTCAGCGCGTCAGCGATAGTATTCCCGGTAACAGTTATTCTTTCCTTGGGGATACCTTCGCCGATGGCTATATTGGCTTGGATACTTGTGGGGCAATAAAGCATATCGGCTAAGTGATCGGACACTATGCGATTGAGTTCCTCTGGCATAGCGCGGTCATAGCTCCGTAGACCTGCCTCGACATGACCGAGCTTGATTCTGAGTTTACTAGCCGCGATCGCGCCTGCCATCACAGTATTGGTGTCCCCTTCTACCAAGACCCAGTCGGGATTTTCCTTGATGAGAATTGGTTCGAGACCAAGGAGCATTTGTCCTACCATTGCTCCCTGGGGGAGATCGTGAACATCGAGATTGTATTTGGGTTGGGGTAAGTCAAGTTCTTCAAAAAAAACTTTGTCCATACCTATTGAATAGTGCTGATTGGTATGGAGGATAAAGAAATCGAGCTTGCGGGCTATTAGTTGGCGGATGATCGGCGACATTTTGATTATTTCTGGTCTAGTTCCCAAGATAATGGCGATCATAGATTATTTACTAAGTATATATATGCGCATTGCTCCAAATTGAGGTAGTAACTTGGTTAGCCATTGGTCAAGACTAATGAGTATTCTCTGCAAGAATGGTAGTTTGTTGGTGTGCAAAAATAGACCTCTGGGTAAGAAAAATGCGCTAGCAGTTGACTTGACATTGAGATTGAGTGAGCTTGCCATTTTCAGGTAATCTAAGTGGCTATAGTAGTAGTTGTATCTACCGTATGGATATAAGAAGGAAGCCAAGTATTCTAAAGAAGATGAATTGAGAACAACTAAAAAATAGAGACCATTTCTGTCAAGGTGTTTGCTGGTATTTGCAATTATCTTACGCTGATCCTTGCTATTGAAATGATCAAAGAAGCGTAGTGAGGTAATCCCAGCATATTTGTCTTTGGTGATAATTGGGTCAAAGACTGATTGGATGTATACATTGCTGCGCTTGAAATCTTTGTTTAGGAATTGGAGCATGCTGTGGCTAGCATCAAGACAAGACACGCGATATCCTGCTGATTTGAGTGGTATGGATAGTCTCCCCCGCCCTGCTCCGAGATCTAATATTCTTGGTGAATTGGTGGGAAGATTGATTTTGACAGCGGTCAAGACCGCATTAATTTCGGAGCGGTTGACGTACTCCCCGCCAATGCCGTGAAAGCGACGCTTATCATATGACTGGGCAACCATTTGTCGTTGATAATAAGCGCTGATTTGTTTATAGTTTTTGCGTTGCATAGATGTTCTTTAAAGCTCGATAATATATTGAACGGGTATATTGACGAAGAAGTAGTTGTCTTGCATGCTTGACCTTGCCATCTAAGAGACTTCTCTTTTCTATAAACTTGATTAATTCCTTGGCTATTCTCTCAGGATCACGTGAATCTAGCAAGATTGAGTTATCAGGTGAGACTACTCCTTCAACAGAAGGGGTCGAAACAGTTGCAACGACACAACCCGATGCCATCGCTTCGAGCACAGTATTGGGAGTCGAGGCGGCGCCAAATTGGTCTTGTATAGGTAATAAATATATGTGATTCTTCAAGAAAAATGTCCTGGAATTGACTACCCCCATGACAGCTATTTTGATATTTGCCTCTCTGCCCGCGGCTAGAATCGCTAGGGAGAGCGAAGAAGGATTACCCAGATTGCTAAAGGCAAAGTTGAACTCTACCCTATCACCATACCCTTTGAGATGTCTAATCAAGTCTGGGAAGATCCAGACTCCTTTTTTGCGTAGAGGATGACCCAAGTAACCGATTTGTAGCTTGGTAGATTGAGGTTTGGATGAGCGCGAGAGAGTTATGTTGCTAGGCAAGTATGCGAAGTTGTACTTCTGGCTTAGCGAGAGATTGCGAGTGAATCTAACCGACGCGAGGCGGTTAATATAATTGAAAACATATTGATTATTGCTAAGGATGCGAATTATTGTTTCTAAGCTTAAAGTATGTGAGTGACCTGCATCGTTTTGGAATTCTTTGAGATAGATTAGGTTGGGAAATAATTTGACGATAGGAGTGGTAAAGATGAGGCTACTAAGGGGAAGAGCAAAGACATCGACTAAGTGAGTATAGTTTTTTTGACTTACTTTATTTTTGAGAAATTGATAAATTTGAGGGTAGTGGATTAGGTTGTGAAATAATGAGGTGCTACCGGTTAGTGCATCGAGTGAAACAATTGTCACCTCATATCCTAGTTGTCTGCAGACCGTAGCCATATGTCGAGTTGAGAGTGAGATCGCTTCGGGACGGTTAAAAGAGATGCCGTAGCCGAGAATAAGGATGTTAGGAGTCATGCTTCCCCCAGATAGTTAGAGCCGATGTGATAATCGTCAAAGGATAGAGAATCATCATCATCCTCCGAACTGAACCTCCGACAATCTGCCATTTGGAGTAGTAAAAGCTCGTCACGAAGGTCCCCATGATCACGATAAGTAGGGACAAGCCAATTGTGGCGTAGAGAGTGAGTAATACGCGACGATTCTTCTTGTTTTGTAAGTAGAGGTATCCAAGCAGGGTGATGGTGAGCAGATGACCAAAGCTGGTCCAAAGAGTCTTGTAAAGAAACATCAAGACGTCTGCGAAGCGGATAAGAATGAGACGATAGTCTATAGTTGAAAGTAGTGATAAGTAGTCTAGCGAAGATTTTGGTTGACCATACCCTGTGAGGAGGTCTTTTTTAAAATTGAGCCAAAATAATCGCGATAGTAAAGTGACCCCAGACGTGACGATCAACGGATACAAATGCCTTTGCTTGAACACGATGTAAAGACAGAGGATAATAGGTAAAATCCAAAAAGGGTCATCGTAGCGAATGTGGACTGCGATTGCTGTGAGTAAGGCCACAACCCAAGTCCACGAATTTGACTTAGATTCTTGATATTGGACCAAAATTAGTATAGTAATGACAATATAGATAGTATATGGAAGGTTGGTGTAGGCGACAAAGGAGTGATGAAAGATTTCTGGCGTTAACATAATTATGAGAGTAGTGATGCTGGCAATATATCTAGGAATTTTAAGACGTAAAAATTCGTATAAATAGACCCCGAACATACCATAAAGTAGAGAATAGTAAATGGCAGGACGTTGAAAGTCAAAAATATAGGCAATCATGTGCACAAAGCTGGTAAAAAATGGATATGCGAGATAGTAATTGAGTTCGTTGCCATAAAGAGGTGAA
>CAYNEP010000103.1:0-3435 GCA_964396255.1 uncultured Gammaproteobacteria bacterium
TTTCATAATGAAAAAACTTTACAGCAAAGAGCACCTGTTGTCAAGCGATAGAGACGGCACATATACCCTGAAGCCACGTATATTCAATTTCGAGGATCATTTTGAATGCAAGAATTGAGATTGGAGAAAGAATCGGATTTCACAAGGGTAATTTATACATGTGGTTTTGGAAGAAAATTGATTAGTCGATGTTTCTTATAGAAGATTATCTTTGTTTTTCAACAAGATGATTTTCTGGAGTATACTTTTCTCTGTCCTGCAGTTGTGTTATATGCCGTTCTTTTATTTCGGGAATATTTACTTCTCCTTTAGTGAAGCGCCGAAGAAGATTCGCCGCGTATTTTCCACCAAGGAAATGTGGAATAATCA
The DNA here is from genome assembly GCA_964396255.1 of uncultured Gammaproteobacteria bacterium. Classification (GTDB taxonomy): domain Bacteria; phylum Patescibacteriota; class Microgenomatia; order UBA1406; family HO2-37-13b; genus 2-01-FULL-39-19. The sequence continues at coordinate 370 of CAYNEP010000103.1, forward strand.
CATAATCAGCACCGGCTTTATAAAGTTCTAGTGCGTTGCTAACTCTATGTGTAACTACCCAAATTTTGGGATGTTTTTTATAACGCTTAATTGCAGCCAAAACAATTTGGTTTGATTCAAAGTCAGAAATGGTAGAAACTACTAGCTCTGTCTCATTTAATTTTAAATCGACCAGAAAATCGGGATCACTAACATCGCCATATTCACATTTGATAGACTTTATTTCAAGTTGTTTAATGATTTCAGGGTCGTAATCAACAACTAAAAATTTCTTCTCATTTTTCTGAAATAAGTGAATAAAATCGTAGCTGATGCGACCGCCACCTACGAGCACGATAGGAAATTTCTCCATACGTTGCACTCGTTCTCGGACATGTTTCATTTCAAAGATGCTCAAAAAAGGCGCTACGTAGCGGTATAGACTGTCAGAATAGTAGATAAGATATGTTGAAATAAAGATTGTAAGTATACCAACGAGCGTTACTATCGAAAGCACGGACTGATCAACTTGATTAAGAGATACTCCAAGACCCACTAGAATCAGCGAAAACTCACTAATTTGGGCAGCCATCATTCCTGTCTGAAAGCTGGTTTTTTTTCTGTATCCAAGCAGCCCCATTACAATTAATTGAATGAGCGGGTTAACAAGGAGTACAAATAGTGAAAGTACAATTGCAGGTATCAAAATTGACATAAAATTGTCAACGACGAGTCTTGATCCAAGAAGAATAAAAAATGCCACGATAAAAAAGTCACGCAGGGGAGTAAGACGAGCACTAATTTCACGACTGCTTGGTAGATTTGCTAAGGCAACTCCTGCAATCAACGCACCGCCCTCAAGAGAAAATCCCAGGTTATGAAATAGTAGAGCTATACATATTGCCCACGCGTTGCCGAAGAGAAAAAGCAACTCTTGAGATTTGCTCAGGTACGGATTAAGATATTTTATGACCGTATTTGCAAAAATAAAAACACCAACCCCAGCAAGTACTCCTAAACCAAGCGTGAGTATGATATTTTGATCTTGTTCTGTTGAACCTGCAACAATAGGTATTGCAAAAAGCAGGATAATCGCTATTAAATCCTGAAGAAGCAATGATCCAATAGATATTTTTACGTACAATTTGTCCAAGTCGCCTTTATCAGCAAGCAACTTCAATACTATAACTGTACTTGAGAAGGATATGGCGATTCCTACATACAGGGAAGTTACCCAGTTAAAACCAAGCAATAGACAAACAATTACTCCAGCGCCACCGGTCAAAAGTACCTGACCAAACGTATTGAAGACAGATGCTTTACCGTATTGCTTAAGCAATTTTGGATTTAAGCTCAGACCGACACTAAACAATAAGAAGGCAATTCCCAGATGACTGAACAATTCAATCACTTCTAGGTTATCCAGGATACCAACGGCATACCTGCCCATGAGAATTCCAGTAATGATGTGACCGATAATCAGTGGTTGACGGAGAAAACGCATTACGATAGATACAATAGTCGCAACACCCATTAAAACTCCAATTTCTGCTAAAGGACTCAAATTCATATCCTCATTATACGTATGAGGATATGAGATGTAAATCACCGACCTAAAATAGATTGATAAATTCAATCCTTCTTTATAAGAGTTAGGTTACCACAATCATCCATATAGCAATGCATCAAACTATAGTAATGTGATACAATTGGTTAGAATAGAGATGCGTCAGGGTCACCATTGTGACATTACTTCCATTGTATCAAAAAGTGAGCCTGCTGTATAGGTAAAACTGCTAAATAAGATTATACTTGAGAGGTGAAAACCGATACCGCCCTATGCTTCAATTTAATGGGCATTTTAGCCTCATTTCTTGTATAAATTACTTCCTCTTTATCCTTATAAATAAGGAAGGAGACACAAAGATCCTCCCTATGTATATTGAGTGAGGATGACAGGTGGGTGATAAATTATATATACTGTAATAACTTAACATGACAAAAACAATAAAAGACAAAGACAAAAAAATAAAAGACTTCATAAAAAAAGGTGGACGAAAAGGAGCAAAAAAAGACTTCTTCACTCTACTCAAAAAAGCAGCTACTTCACAATCTTCATCAAAGAAATCTGGTTAAATAAAATATCAAACATCTGATCTGACTGTTTCCGGTGATTGTATCTGAATGCATATTCATCAACGTATGATTGCAGATATTTCTTTGATACATGACGATATACCCCGTATATGCCACGTTTCAGATGACTCCAGACATTTTCTACATTTTGGGTGTGAATATCGCCCATGCTAACGTATGTGACATTGTGGTTAACGCTCTTGTGACTGTATCCACGCTTTGAAAGTTGCTTATAGCCTACATATTGATCGGTAATAACACGAGCCTTGGGTGATACATGCTTATCAATCTGTTCAATAAGCGACCATTTTCCGGTATTAGGAATGTGTTTAAGATATGCTTTTCCATCCCGCTTCACCATACCCATCACCACCTCTTTGGGCTTTTCATTAAAGTTGGGAACAAAGCGTCTGTTTGCACCCTTTCCGCCAATAAATGTTTCATCAATCTCAACGGTCCCGTCCAACGGGACAATATCAGTATCTGCCATAAGAAGTCGAATTTGCTTCCACATGCGCCATGCAGTTTTATACGTTACCCCCAGCATCCTTTCAAGTTGCTTAGCTGATATACCGCTTCTGGTTTGCGTCATTAAAAACAAACCATGAAACCAGAGTGTCAGAGGGGTGGTTGATTTCTCAAAGATAGTTCCGGCAAGAGGGTGAATCTGGGTTCTGCAGAATTCGCAGGAATATGCCTTTCTACCTTTTAATTTATAATACTTCGTTATTTTCTTACAGGTATCACAGTGTACGCCATCTGGAAATCGGAGAAGAAAAATCTCAAGCAGACAATCATCATCAGTTTTAAATCTTTTATTAAAGTTTGCGAGGGTAAAAGTATCAGACATACCTTCATTTTAGCACAAATCTACGTGTTGTCAAGGGATAAGTGCCATAGAGACACGAGTCTTATGGGAATTTGCCTTTGTCCCCCCAGTTGACGTCTTTA
>CAYNEP010000104.1:0-3335 GCA_964396255.1 uncultured Gammaproteobacteria bacterium
AGGACAATATATCTGCGGCAGGAGATAAGGATAGGGAACGCCACCTAGGGTGTTCGTTAGAAGGAAAAGATATTGGAGAAAACCGAAAAGACACAATAATGCGGAATTGCGTTTATCCCGAACTCGGACTCCACGTTTTCAATGAAGCCTTTAAGAATAATCAACAATTACTTATCAATTAACAAAATAATGTATGAAAGTAATCAAAAAAAACGCAAAAACAGGGGAAGTTATTGAAGAAATTATCTTCGTTGATGGAGATAAAGTTATGTATGAACTTAATTCTAACGATGGATTAGACGTTGTGCAAGCACTAGAAAATATAATTTTCACAAAAGCAGTAGAAAAGTTTAACGCCACTCCACAAGTAGGAGAAAAATTTGATGCGGAAAAACTTAATTATGCTAATGATTTGCTGAATAAACACGGAAAATATATTTACGATGAGTTTATAAAAACTATAACTAAATAATCCCACATGATCCAAGCCCTCCTCTACTGTGGCCGACACCCCAAACAACCTCTACATGCCAGTCTTGAGATAACCCAAGTATCTGAAAAGGAATCAAAGGCTAAGACTGTTTTAATTTGCCCGATATGCCTTGCCAAAAAGAAGAAGGTGTGATATACTCCTCGTAGATACGAATGATTTTTCGTAGGAATAGGGTTTTACCAACTGGCCACCGAAATGAGCGGTGGTCTTTTGGGTATACTTTTTAATCAACATTCCAAACATCATAGAACATTTTCTTGTATGTTCCGCCATTGGGAATATCCCCTTTGTATCTTCGCATTTTGATGTTGGTCTGTTGTTTCAGTGTCTTTCTTTGTCCACTTTCACCAACAAGCCAACTATTCTGCTCTTTCCAGCAGTAATTACACCAAGCTTCATAAAAGCGGTCTTTGTGCGTTCGGGACATAAATATATTTTGTTACAAATAATACTTACGCCATGAAGATTTTTGTTAAGAATTGCACCCAGTATAGACCATAAAATGAATTTTCACAACAGTTTTAGAACTGAAAAACCACCCTTCCATCCTCGTCTTAGTCGATTCTCTCCTTACGGAGAGGGAACAATCTAAGACTAAGGGCAAGTTGCGTGGTTTGTTCTCTGGCATTTTACCTAATTCGTTCCCCGTTTACAAGTGTGTGGTCGGGAGAAAGTAGGACATGAGCCTGCAATTTCAATCCCTCATTATAGGGAGTTTTTCTGAAAAGTCAAATTGAAAGTCCTAGTCTAGTTAAAATTAGGCTTTCGGCTTACTGGAGTATTCAAAATCGAGTTTCGTTGGGTCTATGTATATGCCGAACTTTCTTGGCGGGCAACCACAATCAGCGTCTACCCCGTCTATTATTGGTGCAATAGCTTCGAAAAGGCTTTGCGCAATGCCCCAAGTTTTCTCGTAGTAATCTTGGAGTAGCATGCTTCTCATAATATCTTTAGCCGCTTTTCTTTGTTCTGGGTCGGCTATGGAAGCATCAAGAAAGGTAAGTAGTTTACCCTCTAGGGATTTTCCCATTGCTTGCAAGGAATCGCCCAACGCATACCTAGCAAGCGAAGATAGCGTTGTTTTGCTCACCGTGTCGTGAGGCGGTTTTTGTTTCAACATAACAAAACTTGTTAAATAATACATGACTAGACTAGGACAGAACAATTATAACAAAATCCCCCCATCGAAACAAGGGGATTTGCCTAGACAATGAATGCTTGTCCTGCATTGTGCAGTATAGCGTAAAACTCTCGAAAAGTCAAATTTACTTCTTGGCCGAAAATCTGAATGCCAGCCATCCAATTCCAGCCACTATCCCAGCCCATAAGGCTTTAACAAGAGCTGTTCTTATCAAGGCCAACAGCGCACCACTCTCAAATAAAAACTTAATATCGTCTACCGAGATAGCCGAAAGGTCTATGTTCAATTGAGGGAAGAATGCCCCCAAGAAAACCACCATTAGGGGAACGCTCAAAAGTGTTTGAATAGCACTTTTAAGCCAATATTCCCAGTTTTTTTTAACCGCCTTCGAGATTGTTTCCATAGGTATTATTGTTAAATGTTGAGTTGTTCGAGTAATCCCTCCGTCTACTTCCGTTTTGGTTGTTTCCCACTTCCAGAGTTTCATATTTTATTATACAGATATAAAAACTCCAAATTGTCTCTTATTTCCTTTGTAAGCTCCTCTATTGTCTGAAATCCTTCTGGGTCATGTCTTCGTGATTCGTTGTCCACTCTGTCCAACCCTATTCCAATGTCTGATTTTAACTTCTCATTTATGTTCATCGTGTGTCTGCGTTAGCTTCGTTTTAAGAGGGTCAAGGAGTTCTTGTAGGGTTGAGTGTGCTTTTCCTCGTATAGCCCCTGATAAGACCATTGAGAGAGGCTCTGCACCACATTCTACAGCTTCCATGATGTCTTTGTATACCCCCCACTTGACCATATATCTGATGGCCGCTATTTCAACTGCGAGCAGTTCTTCGAGTTGTTCGGCTGATCTAGCTTCCATAAACCCGTGTGATTAAGAACGCCAGAACCGCTAATACAAACATTACTATAAAGCCATCAGGCCATAGTTTCATGTTGCCTTTTTTATGTAGCCCTCTTTCATGAGTCTGTAAATGACCTCACAAAATTGCGCCCTCGTCAGAGGGTCGTTCGGCCCGAAACGGCCATCTTCATACCCCTTAACAATCCCCAAATCCTTGAGAGCTTTTATAGCCTCATAGTTTGGGCTTTCGGATGTAACATCCTTAAATAAAAATTCCATATCTTTTGCGTCATATAATATATAACAACTCCATAGTTGGTCTATTTGGCTTTTTTTAATCCTGAAAGAGCCATCCTTGAAATATCCCCAGTTTTTCCCATAGGAATTGAAAGCTCTAACATATTCCAAGTCCGTATAATAACCCGTGAGAGCGAATGCATGTCCTCCTTTCTCCACGCTATTAAACCCTCTCCAGACTCCCTTGTCCGCCATAAAACTCGCAGACTTGAAGTTATCGGCGGTAACAGGTGCGGAAGTTATTAGGGGAAATCCCATAGATAACCAATATCGTATCTCATCCCAGCTACGATTGATTTTGGCATATCCGCTTATAGGGAAAATCCGTTTACCCTCACAAATAAATCCGTTTTTAACAATACTCTTTAGGGCTGTTTGAACCTGATCGCCCCACTCCTCGCTTCCCGTTCCGAACTCTAACTGTTTCTTCCAACCTTCCTCTGGTAGGTCGTTTAGTTTAGTGAGATGCTCAATCTCATTGAGAATTTTGGCTACATGATAAGTCCCATAAGTTGTACATCTGTTTGTCTTCCCTTGATTGTTGGCTTCCGTGA
>CAYNEP010000105.1:0-3328 GCA_964396255.1 uncultured Gammaproteobacteria bacterium
CACCATTTCCAAGTTGGAGAAGTTGTTGTCTGTAACGCAAAATAGTCTTTTCAGGAATTTTAGCTTTTGCCGATCGAGTTTTGGTTTTTAAGATTCCAGCTTCAACAAGGGCTCTTATATTGCCTTTTCTTGTATTTGGAGAAAGGAGAATTCTTGCAATAGCATAATACGCTGAAGTTTCGTCTAGAGCTCGTGCAGCATCGATTCGCTCTCTTGATTCAAGCAATGCAGCTTGGGTTCGATCCATAAGTCCTCGTCTCGGGTCGTGTTCTGCAAATGTTGCATATTCTGAAACCCACTGAGTGTAGCGCTCGGCCAAACGTACTAGAGTATTGTCAGGGTGTGCTGACTCATTTATCTCGAATAATGCAAATCGGATTTCGGCAGGTAAGACTAAGCTCCCTATTGCAGCATCCCTCATGGTCGGACCAAACACCTCTCCAATTCTACGCAGAGCCACTATCTGACTTGCTTGGACTGCTGCGGGCAATCCCACAACATTTATTTGCATGAGTTCGGTCTTCTGTCTTTCTGCCAAATGTGCAGCCTGTTGTCCAGTTGGTGGCTGTGTTTCGATAGTCATAATATTATAAATAGTATTTTATATCATCACATAGGAAAATACAACATATATTGTAATAGCAACACAAAGGTTATATAATACCTATCCTATAGGTTAATATACAATTGAAATATATGCATTATTTAGAGGAAGATGTTGTCAAGAGACGAGTTGGACCAACGGCTGATAGGCTATATCCACCAAGTCGAATCGGAAGAAAATTTAGACTGAGCGGTGTTGCATTAGTAGCAGTGTTAGGAATTGCAGGGGTTAATCTTGCCCGACCATTTGTATCGTCGTCAGCAAGTGAAGGTCATCCTGTAGGTCAACATGATGGTGAGAAGAAAGCCTGTGGTGTGCCACCTGAGGTACAAGAGGTACCTCAATGTTCTGGACCTATGCCAACAGCCATTGTACAAGGTTTCGCTAGTACAAAAGGAGAAGCCTGCCTTGTGTATGGAGATGGTGCTGGAAAGGTTATTCCTGCTAGTAGTCAGGTCGTTGTCATAGGCGCTGCCGTTGATAGTAGGTCACTAAAAGTAAATTTACTAGTATCGCAAGGTTCGGGACCTGTGGCTGAGATTGATCCGCTTAAACTTGATTTTGGCGTTGCGACACCATCGTATTTTCAGGGAAATGATCTGGAAGCAGGACAGTGTGCTATACCTGTTGTTCCAACAGGTACTCCTCCAGCTGCTGCTTCTCGTTAAGAAACATCAAGTGCCCTCTAGTCAAGGATCATTTAAGAATATTGTTTTTAACATGAATTAATGTGGTTGAACTATATTATTACCCTTTGAATTCTCTAATGTTACAATAGTTTCATGAAGCAATTGCAAGGGTGTGACCATTCATATCGTGATGCGCATCACAGAAGTGACCCTACTTTCAAATATGTTCGGGGTTTTCATCAGGAGCGACTTACAGAGCAAGCAAGGTTAGCGATGGAGCAAAGAGGTCTTAGTGTCGATGGTGCTTTTCCTGGGGCGTATTCTAATGACATACCAGACTACGAGGGAGGAGAAAAATATTGGCCACTGAGAAGAAAACTTTAGAGTTATTTTGCAACTTTGTATCGAAGATGTATTGTATTTTGATTTATCTTATCAACACTCTGCAGTTTCAGATCAAGCTCAACGTTTGAAGAGCCAAATAATGGGACTCCTTTGCCGAAAACAAAGGGTTCTATATCAATTTCAATCTCATCAATAAGTCCTGATTTTAATGCTGAGGTATTCAGTTGTGACCCGCCTCCCAAAACCGCTGTGTGAAAACCCATTTCCTCAACCTCGTTAAGTGCATCTTCTATTGAGTTTACAAATCGAATTTTCTCCGAGTTTTTGAATATATCTTGCTTCGTTACGACAACTGTAAAGGGATTGTTGAGTTTGGCAAACTCTCCAACTTCATCCATCATCTCATAAGTTCGTCTTCCAACAATGATGTTCCCGACTTTTTTAATATATGCATAATAATTTTCCCAGAGTTCGTTGCTCCATGGAGTATCATCATCAGGCGTTGCAATAAATCCATTTAATGAGGCGGCTATGTAGAGTACCTTTGTCATTCTGAGAAAACCGTGAAGACAATTTCTTTATCAAGATTTTTATTATTGCGGTAGATCTTAACTTTGACCCTGTCCCCTATCTTGTGAGATGCGATCATTTTTTGAAGTGTTTGTTCACTATCCCCCGTTACCTTTTTCCCATCAAACTCAGTGATAATATCCTCAGGCTCAATCCCCGCTTTGTCAGATGGTGAGCCGTCAACGACATCAATAATATAGGCTCCCTCAGGAATCTTGTTTAGAATAGCATTCTCACGATCTATTATTTTATATCTGACACCTAAAAACGGTCTTTCAATTGCACCCTTGTCTTTATTAAAGTTTTTTAACAATCCCCTAACTACATCAATTGGTATTGCAAATCCAATGTTACTTCCCTCTTGTGAGACGGCAGTATTGACGCCGATGGCCTCACCTTTAAGGTTGATGAGCGGTCCTCCTGAGTTACCAGGCGAGATTGCAGCATCGGTTTGTATGACGTTATCAAGTCGTTCAACAAAGTTTTCAAATGGTGAGCCAGCAGTAATCCCACGCCCTAGACCTGAGACGATCCCTGATGTAACAGAATTTGTAAACTCACCCAATGGCGTGCCAATTGCAATGACAAATTGGCCAAGTTTAAGGTTCGTCGAGTCCCCAAGCGGTAGTGGTTTTAGACCATTTGCCTTTATTTTCAAAACAGCAAGATCATTGAGGGGATCGCGTGCTATTGTCTCAACAGAGTATTCTTTTTTATCTGCAGTTATGACTTTATACGTCGCCTCAGTATCAGCAACGACATGTTTATTTGTGATGATAAATCCATCATCTGTTATGACAAATCCTGAACCAATGTTTTGTTCAATTTGTTGTGTCTCGCCAGGAACTCTTTTGAAAGGGTTGAAGGGATCGAGTGGATTTAGTTGAAAACTATCCTGCGTGCTTCTTTTTTTTGAAATTCCAATCGTTACAACTGATGGAAGTGATTGTTCAATTGACTTGATGACTGCAGATTCCTCAGTTGTGATAGTCTGCTTAACATTATTTTTTGGAGTTACCAAATCATCGAGTGTTTTGGTTGGTTTTTTATTAAATACATCGTCTGAAACCTCAATGAGATTGTATTTGTTACCAACAACAAGAAGTATAAAAAGTAGTGCGAGTAACCCTAATAATCTTTTCATAATGCTAGTGAGTATGAAATTCCGCTTTTATATTTT
>CAYNEP010000106.1:0-3318 GCA_964396255.1 uncultured Gammaproteobacteria bacterium
GTTGTCAATGGTGATCAATTGATTGCTGAAATGACAACTGCGACAAGCACGCTAGATATTTCACTTCAGATTGAAAAAGGAATGGGGTATTCGCCAAGTGAAGATAGGTCAGAGAAAGACTTTGGAATGATGGCAGTTGATTCTGTCTTTTCCCCAGTTGTTAAAACCAATTTTAGAGTTGAAGGAGCACGTGTTGGTCGTGTGTCAAATTATGATAAACTCATTCTCGAGATCTGGACCGATGGAACAATAAGTCCTGAAGCTACTCTTAAAGAAGCCTCGGTGATTTTATCCAGCTTTTACAATCATATCGTTGATGGTAAAGAGCCTGAAGCAAGCGCTTCTCAAGATGCCGGTGTTGTTGTCGAGAAAGCTCAAAAGAAAGATGTTAAGGCTGAGGAAACTATCATCGATGAGCTTGATTTGCCAACGCGAGTTATTAACGCACTCTTGAGAGAGAATATTGAAACGGTAAGCGATCTTATTGAGAGGGGACGCGAGTCACTTGTTGATCTTAAAGGGGTTGGAAGAAAATCAATTGATCTGATTGAGAAAGAGCTTCAGAAGCTTGGTTTAGAATTTAACTAAATTATCTCGTGAGAAAAAGAATTAAAAAAATACAATTAAAACGAGGCTCAGACGCGAGAGATGCTGAGGTTCATAAACTCACCACTAATTTCATTAAGTGGGGCAAGCTTAAAACCACAGATCGCAAGACTAAGTACGTGAAGTCAATTATTGATAGATTGACTTATAAGGCTATTAAAAATACTCAGGCAGATCGTGATATCTTAACATCTAAGCTACGTAACAAAAAATTAGTAACATATATGACAACCATTGTTGCTTCAAGCTTTAAAGATCGAGTAAGTGGCTTTACAACAGTTTCTAAATTTGCACCACGTCAAGGCGATGATGCTGTAACATCTCAACTTCGTTGGATAACGGCGGTTGCGCCTTTTGAGAAACCAATTGAAAAGCCTGAGAGCATCAAGCCTGGTGAGAAAAGCTCGACAGAACAAAAGTTAGATGAGGTAGTAGTTGAAAACAAGAAATAAACTATATGGCACACTTAACACACACTACAATTGCTGCAAAACCAAGAACTCTAAAAAGATCATGGCATGTTATCAATGCCAATGGAAAGGTGCTTGGGAGATTGGCGACTGTAGTCGCAGAGCATTTAACAGGGAAAAACAAACCCACTTACTCTCCTGAGGCTGATTGCGGTGACTTTGTCATTGTGCTTAACTCAAGAAACATAGTAACTACTGGCAAAAAGGATGATCAAAAAGAGTACACGCGATACTCTGGTTATCCAGGTGGTTTAAAGAAGGTAACTTTGGGCCAAGCAAAATTGCAAAAGCCAAATTTTGTTATCCATAAGGCTATTTGGGGAATGTTGCCTAAAAATAAACTAAGAAAACTTAGAATTCGACGTTTATACATTTACGAATCTGACACTCATCCTCATCAGAAAGAGGTAAAGTCAGTTGCATAACATATGGCTAAGAAAAAAACGGAACAAACGTATTTTGAAGGGATCGGGAGAAGAAAGTCTGCAGTTGCACGAGTAAGGCTTTACTTAGTTGATGGCAAATCCGACATGATGGTGAATAAGATCAAAATCAAGAAAGGTGATGTTTTGGTTAATTCCAAAACTGCTCAGGAATATTTCCCTCACGCGTATCAAAAAGTGGCATACGAAAAACCATTTGCATTAACTGAGACTGTAGCACGATTTGCTGTAGTTGCAAAGGTTGTTGGAGGGGGTACGGAGAGTCAGCTTGAGGCTGTATCACTTGGTGCATCCCGTGCACTTTTGAAAGTAGACGATTCACTCCGTCCAAGTTTAAAGAAAGAAGGTCTTTTAACTCGAGATTCTAGAATAAGAGAACGTCGAAAGGTTGGAACTGGTGGTAAGGCAAGACGTAAGAAGCAATCTCCAAAGAGATAAAGTGAAAGCTTAAGATTGTCTTGTACGTCTCGGTTGTATTTACTCCAAGTCACTCATTAAAAAACGCTCCAAAATTCTAATGTTCCAGGGTGTTTGCTTTTAGCTATGAAGGTTGTGGTCTCTTGCGTGTCTACTGTGTTCCAACAAGGTATACCGCTTGCCATGGGCGATACGTAGAAGTAAATGTTCTCTCCTGCAGAACTTCTCCGTTTCTAACGACTTTATAATCGAATGCGGCTTTTGCTCCCCAAGCTGGAAAATCAATTTGCTTTGTTGTGCCTTTGGGGATTGATGGATCGTCTTTATATAATGGCTCAGGAGGGGGTGCAACACCCCATACCCGAGCATCCGAGACTGTTGAAACTCTTGAGTCTTTTTTTCCATAGAAGGTAATAGTAAGTTTTGTCCCCTCAATAACAGATTCTATTAGGATATGAGCAGGAGTGTCATTTTTGAACCTAAAGTCAACACGAGGGGCATAAACGGTTGCGTCAAATCCAGGTTTACTGTCATTCTCATAGTACTTTACTCGATACGAATGATTCTTCCACTGCGTAATGGGCAGTCCACTATTTAACGCTGCTCTAAAAAGTGTTGTTGATTCTTGGCAGACACCACCTCCGTCACTCAACACTGTTTGTCCGCTAATAATGGCATATCCTTGTTGATATCCAGTTTTAGACGAAATCTCCCCCGCAGCTTTATTAAAAGAAAACTCTTCACCCTTGGGGATGAGCGTTCCATTAATGCGTCCAGAGACGAGTTTGATATTAAATACTCTTGGGGGTCCGCTTCCTGCAAAATTTGAAACACCCTGGCCAATTTGTTCAACTATTCCAAGATCATTCGCCTTAGCTATAGGAATCTTAGGTGTCAGTGCTATTTGCTCAACAGGAACTGTAAATGATTGAGTAAGCCTTGACGGATCTTGTTGAAAAAAACGATTGACCTCTTGCAGAGCCAATCTAGTATCAAGTGTTGATCCGGGCTTATCTATCTTAAAAGCAACAACTTTTGAATTAACAACTTTAAACGATGCATCAATTGGCTCAACATGAACCTCTTTACGTTTCATTTCGAGGTGTTTTTCAATATGCTCAAGGTTGTAGCTGGGGTAGACTGTGCTTTGCGCCTTTTCATTTAAAATAATATGAAAGAACGCAGAGGTTATTTTGTCGACTGAGTTTAGGGGTCTGCCAAAAGAATATAAAGTGCTAAATAGTTCTTCAGCTTCATACTTAACTTGTAGCATTTCAGCCGAAAATGTTGCAACTGAAGCGTCAGGATAGATAAGCGTAATGATCGTTCGAGTATCTATTTCCTTGTTTTGTGTCTCTACAAATTCTTGGAAATCTTTTTTA
>CAYNEP010000107.1:0-3288 GCA_964396255.1 uncultured Gammaproteobacteria bacterium
TATTGGGTTCATTTGATGACATATGTCTCAGTACTACTTGCTTTCCAACATCAGCTGAAGGGGTTTGACTTAGCCCAACGTCCATTTCTTTTGTATTGGTATGGACTGTATGCTTTTGTATTTGGAAATGTAGCGCTTTTTAGATTTGTGCGGCCATTATATCTATTCTTCAAACATGCATTTCGAGTTGAAAAGATCGTACGGGAGAATAATGATGTGACTTCAATATATATAACAGGTAGAAACATGGGCGAGTATTCGTTCAAACCTGGGCAATTTGTTATGCTTCGTTTTTTAGATAATGAGCGCTTTTATGAATCCCATCCATTTTCACTGTCTGACCAGTTTAATGGTGAGACAATACGAGTAAGTGCTAAAAATAGTGGGGATTTTACGAGCAAGCTCTTAAAACTAAAGCAAAATACTCGAGTATTTGTCGATGGTCCATATGGTACATTTACGCACGATAAATCTTCTAAAAAGAAGATGCTCTATATAGCTGGCGGCATAGGCATAACGCCACTTTATTCGCTTATTCAAGACGGAGCACATAGAGACCTCGATATGATTCTCTTATATAGCTGCAAAACAAGAAATGATTTCGTATTTAGTCGCGAATTAAAGACATTAGCAAAGTCATATAAGCTCAAAATAGTAAATATAGTAACTGATGATGAGACTTTTGAGGGTGAGAAAGGTAGATTAAGCAAAGAATCTTTAAGTAAGTATGTATCTGATTTGTCAGCACGTGATGTTTATATCTGTGGACCACAACCCATGATTAAAGCCACGCATAACCTATTACTTGAATTGGGAGTTAACAATGATGCTATATTTTTTGAGAAGTTTGAGCTATAAGGTTTCAAACAGTCCTGTTTAGTTGCATAAACAAAGCCCATAGTATATAATATCATCCAAATGGAACTACCCCGAGTGGCTCGTTCACTTGCTATTGCAGCAGCAGTTGCACTGTCTTTACAGGGAGGACCATCTGAGGCTCAAGGTACGAGCGATGAACCATCCCCTATATCAACTACTTCTACTTTTGAAAATGGAATAAATACTCCTCGTATACCAAGCTCAGTCCATTTGCTAAACGGCACTACAGGTGAGATACAGGGATATAAAAACTCTCTTGAACACTTACTAAAGACAAAGTCAATAATCGTTGCGGTAGGAGTTGATATGAATCAAAGCGAGATCAGATCTCAGATCGATCATATGCATAGAGTTGGAGAAAGTATTGTCGACGCAGTTGACTTAAAACCACTCTATTCATTTGAATCTGTGCCTGCTGCTTTATATGAAATCGAGCCTGGACAAGTTGATCAGCTTAATGCCTTGTTTGGCTCAGATGTTTCATATTTGCAATATGTTGATATACAAGTTGAATTGCTCAGTCAAAATCCCGATCGTGTAGACCGAGTTGGAGCAAGCCAGGCAGCTCGACTTGGCGCAACTGGGATGGGTTGGAATTTAGTAATTCCTGATACTGGCGTTGACTTTAGACATCCGCAATTTAAATCGAACGATGGTAAAGAGGGCGGTCGTATCACGACTTCAGTTTGTGCTCTTCTGTCTGGTAAATGCCCCAGTGGAGAAGTGATTGATGATACAACGCCACATGCCGCTTCATTTTGCTGGTTGAGCTCAGATGGATGCATGCATGGATCTGCAACTGCAAGTGTCTCGACTGATGTTAATGAGGTTAATGTAATCCCTGTAATGATTCAAACTGTTGGAGATGTTCTTGTAGCACTAGATTGGGTGATGAGCTCTGATAGACTTCGATTTCCTGTTGCGGCGGTTCCTATTAGTCTTCAATGGGGCGATGAGGCAAGTGGTTCCTGTTCAGCTTCAGAGCCATTGTTAAGCAATCTCTTTCAAAGACTTAGATATTATGGGATTGCTCCTGTGCCAGGATCTGGAAATAATTCGCTCAGGCGTCCAGCTTGTATCAGCGATCCACATACTGAATTTGACGGAGTGCTTACAACAGGCGTGACGGGTTTGGTTAACACTACAGATCGTGGTGCTGTTGAATATATTCCAAATTACTCAGCCAGAAGTGAAGAGCTTGTTAAGCTATTATTTCCTGGTGATGGTATATTGGCAGCTGATGCTCATAGGGGTGTTTCAACTCCAAAGGCCGGAACGTCGATGGCAGCTCCGGGTATAGGATCACTTGCCGCTGCCCTCAGGTCAAAGTATCCAGGAATAACCCCACCTGAAATAGAGGAGTTATTGTTTGATGGTGGAGATAGAATAGCTGATGGCTATATAGATTACCGTGGTATGTTTACCGTAGGATCTGCAAGACGACCTAATTTAGAAAGAAGTATTAGAATACGTGAATCTGGCACGAGATTTACTGGTAATATTCTGTTTCTCCCATATGTTGAGTCAGATAGAGTAGGAACTGATGAGGCACGATCTAAGCATGATCCAAGTAGTATGCGTTCAAACAGACAATCATTTAAGCAAGATAAGCGAGGAAAGAAACATAAAAAGGTAGTGTATAGTGCTCACGAGAAATTCTATAGGAAAGCTTCATAAACTCTGCTTCTCACCATTTAGTATACTTTGTTTCAATATGCTTGTTATCTTCTGTGGTGAGGACACCGCAACGTCAAGAACCAAATGTATTGAATATAGAGATAAGATGAAGGCAGATGGATTTGATGTTAGAGAGCTTCAAGATGGGGATGTTACGCAGTTGCCACATCTAGTTGGATCATTAGGTCTGTTTTATGATAAAAAGATTGTATTTGCAGAAAATATACTCAAAGATAAAAAGTCGAGAGAATATCTAAAAGAATATCAGGACGAACCAGTTGAGATACTCATTCACGAATCAAATCTCAGCGAGCGTGAATTGAAATTTGTATTTCCAAAGGCGAAGTATAATAGCTATAAGTTTTCTTCATCTGTGTTTACGCTTCTTGACTCCTTAACTCCAGGCAAACTTGATACTGCCGTTAACCAACTTCAGAGTGTTATGTCACAAGATAACGAATTGTTAATTTTTTACATGATAAAAGGAAGGCTTAAAGAGTTAATTTTGGTGAAATCAAATTCATTGGAAAATACTAAGCTTGCGACATGGCAAATTGGAAAGCTAAAATCCCAAGCAGCACTATGGGACAATGGCAAGCTTATTCGCTGTTATGACAACCTGTATAAAATCGAAAAGAACGCAAAAACATCATCGAGTGTGTTTACAGTAACACAAGCACTTGAAATGCTTCTGTGTTTTTATCTATAGTTACTATAATTAAGCATATGACA
>CAYNEP010000108.1:0-3267 GCA_964396255.1 uncultured Gammaproteobacteria bacterium
CTACTTAGACAAGGCCAAAATTATTATTAACGATATTTGGGAATATGAAACAATAGAGGTTAAGGGTAAGAGATATGTGGTTGCGGGTGATTGGGCAGGAAAAGAAGAAAATAAAGTATATACAATTAATCCTTCTTATCTTGCTCCATACGCATATCGTATTTTTGCTGAAGTAGATAGTCAACACAACTGGAACAATTTAGTAGATACCTCATATGAAATTCTTAACATATGCTCTGAAACTACATTTAATTTCACTACTAGCGCAGGCATACCTTCAGACTGGTGTGCCCTTGATAAGGATGGAAATGTAGTTAAAGCTAATAATATTATTGACAAATCTACAGACTATTCTTATGATGCTATAAGAACTCTTTGGAGGGTAGCCTTGGACTATCAATGGAATAAAGAGCCAAGAGCCTTGAGTTATTTTCAGAAAATGGAATTATGGCAAAAAGAATGGTTGAAACAACAAAAAATATATGCAAGCTACTCTCATGATGGCATGCCTTTGCAGGAGACTGAATCACTTGCGCACTATGGAACTCAGCTGGCCTTTTTTTCTATTATTAACCCAGATATTGCAAACCAAATTTATATTCAAAAGATTCTTTCGCAGTGGAATAAAGATGGATTTTGGGGTGATCGAAACAACTACTATGATCAAAACTGGGTTTGGTTTGGTACAGCTCTTTACACCAACAATTTCCCAAACCTCTGGAAGCTAAATTAACAGGCTTCAGGTATTTATCGATGGAATGAGTAACATGGTTTGGAAACAAAGATCCAAGCAGTATCCCGACTTATGACCCCTGGGACTCAGCTTACATTCAAGTTCGAGGAAATCAAGTTCAACAAAATTCAACAATCCTTTATCTCCGATAAAGTCATTAGAAGTGATCATTTCCTCAACTGAATCAAAAGATATGCAAGTGCTTCATAGGCTATACACAGTCTTACCCGGGCTATTGTCTGATATAGATTTGGAGATCAAAATGGTTTCACACTCACATACTCTGACGAATCAACGAATATCGGTAATGCCAGCAATCAATGCTACAAATAATACCGCGTAAATAATTCCAAACGCCCAAGGTATCAATAATTCAATGTGGGAAAACGGATAATACTTGTTGTTATCTTTCCCCTCTCCCAACAAATGCCATTCATGATGATATAAGGACAGAGGCAACATTTCTTCAATTTCATGTAGGACTTGGAACTTACCTGTGTTCAACTGTTTATATGATCTGATTAAAAACCAAAATATGACACAAATCAAAATACCAACTAATGCTACTAATGCTTTTATCCAACTAAATCCTACCAAGATTTTGTACTGCATCGACAATCCGATCAATGATATTAGGGCAGTGTTTATAGATATAAAAAAATTATTTGCGTTTTGACGTCTATCGCTAATTTTTTCAATACTTTCAACATACATTTTATACTGATCGAACAAGTGATCTTTGTATTGAGATCCATATCCTTTTTCAGGTGTGGAAAGTAATTTTGATGTAGTCATATTATCGTGCACCATCTATTAACGCTTTGACATTATCCCAAGTCCACTTATAAGTTTTATCGAGTCCATACGGAACAGGACAATTCTTGTCACTGTATCCGTGAATACCAAAATAAGGAATTCCTATCTGTTTTGCCATCTGTATTTCCTTCAAAATAGCTTGACACTGATATGTGTATTGTCCCACCATAACGATAAAAACATCACATTGTTTAATCTTTTCAAAAACTCTTTGTTCCCAAGTACTTTGCGGGAAAGGTTCTTTTACTGACCAATCTGCTATCTCAAATGGGGAATCCGTGTTTCTGGATTGACCAACTAATGAATCTCTTAAAAATTGATCGTTATCAAAATCAAAACTTATAAAAGCCCTTTTCTTTGTGTTTTGTTGATAATTCATACCCATATTATATCAAGAGTTGGCTCATAGTTCGACTGTGCTTCTTGAAGTGAGTTATTTTCCATTTGACACGAGCTTGCTCTCTGCTACGCTTTACGCATATACATAAAAATCATATTTAGAGCGATATAACCATGAAATATAAAGATATTAAGAACAGAAAAGTTAGGAAATCTTCAGCTCCACTCTCCCAGTTAGATATTGTCAAAAAGATCAATCGCAACACAAGAAGAAGTTACAAACTATTTGATTTGCTTATTTGGAGGCGAGATTGATATGAACAATGACATCGTATCAACTGGAACAGTACACATCAGCCCTCTTGAATGGCCTGAAGGGGTGTTTAACGATCTGGATGTGTCTGACAACACCCGACAGGAATATAACACCAGAATTAAGACATTCATTGATTTCATTAAGGAGCGAGGCTTTACCAAAAATAGTTATTTGGAATATAAGCGATTCTTGTCGCAAAGAACTGATTACAGTGTTAATACCAAGAACAAATACCTGATTGTTGCCAGAGTTTACTGCAAGGAATTACATAGGCAAGGATTCATCCCCGATATAACTTCCTGTGTTAAATCATTCAATCAGAGCAGAAAACACAAAAAAGAGGGATTAACAGAGGCAGAGATACAGAAAATCCTCTGTCACTTTCAAACCCTTGAAACAGATCGGGACACCAGCAGAGCCAAAGCCCTGTTATGTCTGTTAATTCTGCAAGGACTTCGCCAAATTGAGATAGTTCGCCTGAATGTGACTGTAATTGATATAGTTTCCCAAACAGCTTTTATTCAAGGTAAAGGCAAGGATGACAAGGAACTCATTGATCTACACCCTGTAACTGTTTCTGCACTCAAGGAATACATCAAGAAGTGGAAAATTGCAGACGGAGCGTTATTCACCAGTACCAGCAATAACAGCAAACACCACCGACTAACCACCCGATCTATCCGAAACATCTTAAACCCCATTCTAAGAAGCCTTGAGATAGATAAAACTGTACATGGGTTCAGGCATTACTTCACTACCAAGCTAATCCAATCGTACAAGGGTGATTTACTCACTGTAGCCCAGTACACCAGACACAAGACCCTTGAAATGCTCCAAGTGTACAACGACAACATAAAACATAAAGCTGATTTACCAAGGTATTACGAAACATTTAATAGCGTTAATTTTGACCAATTATGAGCGTTCCATTTCCCATAATACTAATTACAAGAAATAAAAAATTATTAACAAAAAACCTATGAAAAACACCCAACAAAAACTGATTAAAACACCAGAGCCAACTGGGGATGCAAAACTCCAGACAGGTCATCGGTTCGAACTG
>CAYNEP010000109.1:0-3144 GCA_964396255.1 uncultured Gammaproteobacteria bacterium
ATTTGTTTGATAAGGAAGTTCCGTGATAATAATAGCTTCCTTACCTTTCCCATATTCCTGAATTTCAGCCTTAGCACGCATTAAAATTGACCCTCGGCCAGTACCATATGCTTGAGCAATCTCAGCATGACCATAGATTGCTGCTGCCGTTGGGAAGTCTGGACCTGTTATATGTTCCATGAGACCCTCGAGTGAGATTGTGAATCCAACGTGTTGGGATGCGTCTGTGACCTCTTCGTTTGGCATGCCGACAAATTCAAAGTGCAATTCTTCGGGGCTTGGTGGGATGTAGGTTACGACTGGTGAGACAATTGGCTGTGATCCGTCAGTTTGTTTTTCTTTATTGATCTCAACAGCGTTTTCTATTAAATATAAAATGGCGTTTACGACTTCGGTTAAATTATGTGGTGGAATACGCGTTGCCATTCCAACAGCAATGCCCTCAGCTCCCATAAGTAATAGATTTGGAACCTTAGCCGGCATGTATTTTGGTTCTTTAAGTGTCGCGTCAAAGTTGTCTTGCCATACGACAGTGTCTTTTTCAAGGTCAAGCATCATCTCCTCTGCAATCTTGGTGAGTTTTACTTCTGTATACCTCATGGCAGCAGGGCGGTCACCATCGATTGATCCAAAGTTTCCTTGTCCAAAAACCAACGGATAACGCATTGAGAAGGTTTGAGCCATTCTAACTAAAGAGTCATACACTGGTGAGTCACCGTGTGGATGGTATTTACCCAACACTTCTCCAACAACTTTTGCCGACTTTGAGAATCTTGAGGCGTATGTTAATCCAAGTTTATGCATTGCGTAAAGCACGCGTCGGTGAACTGGCTTGAGACCGTCTTTGATGTCTGGAAGAGCACGTTGCACAATAACAGACATGGCGTAATTTAGATACGCACGCTTCATTTCAGCTGATATCTCAGATCTGATTATTGCTGCGTTGTCTGGGTGATTGGTTTGATCGTGTTCTTCGTCCATTATTTTATTAATTTTTATTCGACTTTATAATTGCTTCAAGTGCCTGTTTTTTTGGTAAAAAGTCTCTAATTTTTACCCACTTTCCAGATTCTAAATCCTTGTAGTGCTCAAAAAAGTTCTTAATCTTGTTTTTGACACCTTCTGATAAATCTGAAATGTCGTTTATGTCACCATAAAATGGATCAATTTTGACCCGTGGGACTGCGATTATTTTTGTATCAATCCCCTCCTCGTCCTCCATTTCAAGAAGTCCTATTGGCCTTGACGGGAGCACTGTTCCTGGTGATACTGGAAAAGTTGATAAAACCAAAACGTCCTCTGCGTCGCCATCCTCAGCATAGGTGTCTGGAATATATCCATAGTTAAATGGATAAAACATTGCGCCATGCAAAAATCTATCGACAAATAAGACTCCAGATTCTTTGTCAATCTCATATTTAACTGTGCCGCCCTGAGGGATTTCGATAAAAACGTTAACTTCCTCAGGAGCCTTGTCTCCCATGGTGAGTCCTGTTGCGCCTCCTCCTCCACCACATGAGCAATTATGCCCTTGTGATTCGCTCATGTTCATATTCATGCGTCCACATCCGCAATTTCCTCCACATGCACACTCCATTTTGTTGTGGTCATCAGTTTTCATTTTTTTTAGTTTTATTTTTGAATTTGTAATAAATTAAAGATCAAGCTCTGCCATGGTTGCGTGTGTTTGGATAAATTTCTTTCGTGGTGGGACTTCATCTCCCATGAGAATTGAAAAGGTTTGATCTGCAACTTCGGCATCATCAATATGCATTTGCTTCAGCATTCTGACTTTGGGGTCCATAGTAGTATTGAATAGTTGATCAGGATTCATTTCTCCCAAACCTTTATAACGCTGAATATTAATTTTGGAGTTGTCGGCGCCTCCTAGTTTGGCTATGAGTTTTTCCTTCTCTTCATCTGAGTAAACATACTGAGATGTTTTGCCAGATTGAATTTTATAGAGTGGTGGTTGGGCAACGTAGAGGTGGCCAAGTTCAATAACTGAGGGCAAATGTCTGAAGAAAAAAGTTAATATTAGTGTTCTTATGTGTTCTCCATCAACATCAGCATCTGTCATGATGATAATTTTGTGATATCGTAGTCGTTTGTAGTCAACAGTCTCTCCAATTCCAGTTCCCAAGGCAATAACTAAATCCTTAAGCTCCTTAAACGCAATGACTTTGTCTAGGTATGCTTTTTCTGTGTTTAATATTTTTCCTCGAAGTGGCAAAATTGCCTGATAGCGCCTGTCCCGACCTTGCTTTGCAGAACCTCCTGCAGAGTCACCCTCAACGATATACAGCTCTGATGCTGCAGGATCTTTCGTTTGACAGTCTGCTAACTTACCAGGAAGTGTAGCGCCTTCTAAAGCCCCTTTTCTAATAACAGCTTCTTTTGCAGCTTTAGCTGCCAATCGTGCCTTTTGGGCAAGTAAAACCTTACCAACAATTGACCTGGCAATCTTTGGTTGCTCTTCAAATACTTGATCTAAGAATTTATTTGTTTCTTGCTGCACAATTCCCTGAATCTCAGCATTGCCAAGCTTTGTTTTGGTCTGACCTTCAAATTGAAGGTCGTTTGATGGCATTTTGACATATACAACTGCTGTAAGTCCTTCTCGCGTGTCATCGCCAGTCAGTCCGTCTGGAGAGTCTTTCAGGGCGCCTTCTTTCTTGGCGTAATTATTTATTGCGCGAGTTAGGGCAATTTTAAAACCTGTCAAATGTGTGCCGCCCTCTTTGGTGTTGATGACGTTGACAAATGACGCAACATTTTCAGACATTGAATCGTTGTATTGAATGGCTACTTCAAGCTCGACCTCGCCGACGTCTTTTTTAAAGTGGACAGCTGGATGAATAACGGTTTTATTTCTGTTTATGTCGCGAACGAGTGATAGAATTCCTCCATCAAAAAAATATCCGACTGTTGCATCTTCTGAAACGCTGTGTATCTTAAAGTACACATTGTTAATTAAGTATGCTCGTTCCTTTACACGTTTCTGAACTTGCTTGAACACAAGCTCAATACCTTCTTTAAAAATTTCAGTATCTGGCAGGAAGGTCATGGCAGTACCAGTTTTAAAGTCATCGTTAAAGTGAGATTTGCTAACGACCTTAAGCTCCGTTTGTGGAATACCTTTTT
>CAYNEP010000110.1:0-3124 GCA_964396255.1 uncultured Gammaproteobacteria bacterium
ATCAATTATTCTTGGGGATCCGTCTTTATCGGTCACCACAAAATCTGCAACTTTTACAATGCCAGAGAGTGGTGAGTCAGTTAGGTTGAAAAACTTTACATTAACAGCTCCCTTGCCTCCCGGATCAATCTCTATCTCTTGACGAGCAGGGGACACCTGAAGAGGAAGAACTGATTGAGCTTGAGTCGTTTGAGCAGAAAGAAATGTTGCGCATGCACCCAGAACTAAACTTGATAATATTAAGTATTTTTTGCTCATTGTGTGTTTTATTAAAATGTTGCCGTTGCGGTATATTTAACGATGTTTTGGTAATATCCTGCTGTTTGAAGTCCTGAGACTGCAATTCTGTAACAGACATATGCTGCTGAAGCATTTACAGCACCAGATCCGGTCATGATAGTTGCTTTGGTTTCTGAAGCTTCTTGGTCTGCGATTTGTTTGGTTGAGAATGTGCGCGATGATTCGTTATATAAAAACGATGCGTCTGTTCCCGAGCTATTTGCAAGTGTGTATCCAAGTCCGTGATATGTTGATGCATCAGTCCAGTCAGCTGAGGTTGACTCTGAGCATGCGCTGCCACCACATGTTGTGTCTTGTATACAGTTGTCAGTATAGTTGGCGGTAGCAGAAGTAGGAGTATCACATGCATCTGTGTCTTTATTCATCTGATCATCTTCCTCAATCTTAACAGTATAGCCAGCATCTGCATTTGTTGAGACTGTCAAGAGTTGTGCAGCCTCAAGGAAGCTATTTGTTGTTGATATGGTTCCCCATGGGACCGAGTATGCAGTTGTTGTGACGTCTGTTGTCTGCCCACATCGTGACAAGCTTGATGCTTGACCGGTAACTGAGAAGTTTAGTATCTCATCAATTGTTGCCGAGACTAAAACTGCCTCAATTGGGGCGACAACGACGTCAGATGTATCGATAGTCACGTCTGAGCCATCTCGTGTTTTGACATTGATCTGATATGTATCTGCTGCACCCTGCGTATGTCCCGAACTAATTGGAGCGGGGTTTATGAGTTTCTTGGTTCCATCACCAACTGTTACGGTAATTGTTGATCCAGCTGCGCAAGTAGTGCTTGAGCGATCAATTCTAATCGTATGGTCAAGTGTTCCATTTGAGTCTGTAACTGCTGCAACTGTCCAGTTATTAGCACATCCTGATGAGCTAACAGAAACATTTGATGTTCCAAGAGATGCTAAATCAAATCCGTTCGTTGTTGTTGCTGATGATGAATCAGGAAACCCGTCATTAGTTCGAGCGTCTGTATCATGTGCTGGAATGGTAATTAAAATATCTCCATTTATAGGAACCGTGTTTGTCGTTGTAAAGACTATGGTGTGTATTGCTGATTGGGATGAGATTGCATAGTCATTTGTCATGAGGTTGCCGGATAGTGGGG
Source organism: uncultured Gammaproteobacteria bacterium (assembly GCA_964396255.1). Lineage (GTDB taxonomy): Bacteria > Patescibacteriota > Microgenomatia > UBA1406 > HO2-37-13b > 2-01-FULL-39-19. The sequence goes on from CAYNEP010000110.1 coordinate 1,409, forward strand.
AAGATACGTTAAAGACAGTCGTTGATGAGATGTTGGCTACTGTGTATGTTGTTTGTGATTGACATCCAGCAAGAGTTGAGCCTGAAAAACACAAGACATCTCGTGGAAAAAGATGATTAGTGTTTTGATCAGCATCGCCAGTATCTATAGTGACGGTCGACGAGCCTGACGTGCCACCACCGCTTCCGATGCTTGCTCTGTACGATAGCCGCGAGTTGCTTAATGTGTCAGAAACGTTAATAAGAGGGGAGGCGTCTGCAAATGTTGGGCTAGAGACGTGTTTTAAAAGTGATAGGGAGCTTGTGTTAAATGTAAAATCTGTATTTGGGAGTGTAAATTGAGCGTGGTAGAAAAACGGTAAAATCTGGGTCACAAAGAAGACCGTTATTAACAAAATAGATGGTAGTTTATATTTCTTTTTGTTGCTAAGCATAGGTATATTTTTCCTTAACAATTTATAGTAACTCTATTTGCAATAACTTGTCAAGTGGGAAATAGTAATGATAAAAAACACTTTGTTATTGTTTGATCTGTTGACATGAATTTATCCGTTTGTTAATCTGATAACTAATCAATCACGTTAGAACAATTATCATTATGCCAATCAAAGACAGACGTACAAAAATACTCCTTCTTCTTTACCTTATTGGTGAATTTGAATATGTTGCGCTTGATGAGTATTTACAAAAAATATTTGACATCTACCTTAATCAAAAAACCAAACTTGCGCTGACGTCTATGGTCAATAAGGGTCTTATTGAAAAGGATGATGCTCAGTCTGAGCAATCCTACAGGATCACAGATAGGGGATTGCAAGCGTTGTGTCTTGAATTCCCATATTTTAGATTTTTCCATAGAGAGTGGGATGGAACATGGAGAATCATTTCATATGAAATTCCAGAGAATAAGCGTCATCTTAGGGATCGTCTTAGGCGTGAGATGAGAGGCTGGGGATTGGGGCCATGGCATAGGTCATTCTGGCTTACGCCACATCCAATCATACCAACGTTGAGAGAGCTTGTTGGCGGGAAGGAAGAACAACAGTATGTACAGGCATTTGAGTCAACCCACGTTTATGGAGATGTATCAGATCTTGTTGAGAAAGTATGGGCTAAATCTGAGCTTGATAAAGTATATCGTGAACTTTTCAAAACATGGCACAACACGCTTTCAAATGAAAAAGAGAACTATGAAAAAATACAAGATGTTATCTATGCGCTAATTCGTGTTATTCGAGATGATCCAGGGCTTCCAAGAAGCTTGGTAGGGAAAGATTGGATCGGATTTGAGGCATATAAGCTGTATAAAGAAATCAGATCAATTCTTCTAAAACATACTGCTTGACAAGATAACTAAAAAACCGATATAAGGTATCTATGGAGATTTCGCGCAAGCGTTTCTCACTGTTTATTGATTTTCTAACAACAGTCTCTAAAACAGAGTTAGTTTTTTTATCCCTTTCGTTTATATTCCTAAGCCTATCTCTTGTGTTATTCCTAAAAACTCAAAGACTTGCCACTTCGTCTGGTTCAGTCGTTATAGCTAAATCTAATGATCAGGATATGATTATGATTGATGTTGGCGGTGCGGTTGAGAAGCCTGGCGTGTACGAACTAAGCGAGGGCTCAAGAGTAAAGGATGCGCTAGTTGCTGCTAATGGAATTTCAGCAATTGCAGATAGGCAATATGTTGCCCAGACAATAAATGCTGCTAGAA
>CAYNEP010000111.1:0-3119 GCA_964396255.1 uncultured Gammaproteobacteria bacterium
CTGGTGTTAAAGTTTTACAAAATGGTACACTTGATAAGGCACTCACCGTTAAGCTACTGGCATCCGCAGGAGCCAAGTCAGCAATTGAAAAAGCTGGCGGTAGCGTCGCCTTCCCATGAAAGACATTTTATCAAAACTACAACTCGCACTAAAAGACAAAAAAATCAGACGAAAGATCATCTTTACGTTTGCGATGATTACTTTGTTTCGAGTTTTCACATTTCTACCTGTTTCTGTAGTTGATCTAACACAACTTAGACAACTTTTTTCACAAAGCCAATTTTTCTCCCTATTAGATATTTTCTCAGGAGGAACGCTAATTAACTTCTCGGTCATGGCGCTTGGTCTAGGGCCATATATTAATGCGTCTATTATTATGCAGCTTTTAACTGTTATATTCCCCTCGCTTGAGGCTCTCTCTAAAGAGGGTGAATTTGGTCGACATAAAATTAATCAATATACACGTGTGATTGCGTTACCAATAACAATATTGCAATCAATTGGATTGTATTTGTTATTACAGAACCAACAAGTAGTCCCAAATCTGAATCCACTGCAATTAATTTCATTTATAACAACATTAACTGCAGGTAGCTATATACTTATGTGGTTTGGCGAGCTTATTTCAGAATATGGGCTTGGTAATGGAATTTCTGTTTTAATCTTTGTTGGAATAGTCTCTCGTTTGCCAATTACCTTAGTACAAACACTATCGACGATTAATCCTGAGATGATTATAAATGTTCTAGTTGTTTTGCTTCTTGCTGTTATCGTTGTTTATTCGGTTGTATTTGTGAATGAGGCTGTCAGGAGGGTGCCTGTGTATTATGCGAAAAGAGTGCGTGGGAATAGGGTCTATCAACAGGCGACAAATTATCTCCCGCTTAAGCTTAACCAGGCAGGTGTTATACCAATCATCTTTGCAATATCATTCGTATTATTTCCTCAGATGATTGGTAACTTTTTAGTGGTCTCAAAAAATGCAACCCTTGTGTCAATTGGATCGTTTTTGACAAATACATTTGACCCAACAGGTTTTGTCTACAATGCCCTGTACTTCTTGCTTGTGGTTGGCTTTACGTTCTTTTACACTGTCATCGTTTTTAACCCAGACAAGATCGCGGATGAAATTCAGAAGCATGGCGGATTTATTCCTGGTATTCGTCCGGGATCAGCAACTAAAGCATATCTTCAGAGTGTTCTATACCGTATAACCACAGTTGGCGCATTGTTCTTGGGTGCTGTTGCGGTCTTACCGTCTATACTCTCTGCAGCAACAGGAGTACCAAATATAGTCATAGGCGGCACTGGTGTACTTATCGTTGTTTCGGTAGTCTTGGAGACGTTTAAATTAATAGAAGCTCAGGTAGTTATGAAAAGTTATGATACACTATCACGTTAATACATTCTAATTATTAGTTAGAGAGGACACTACTAGTCTATGGCAAAAAAGAAAAAAGGAGCGCGAGTTAAGATAGGACTCTTGTGTAGCGTATGTAAAGCCCAAAACTATGTTTCACAGAAGAATAGAATAACAACAACTGAGTCACTTGAGCTTTCGAAGTATTGTAATACATGTCGAGCTACGACTAAGCATATTGAGCGCAAAAAACTTCACTAATAAATGAACAGACGATTTGTTGTTATCGGGATACAGGGCGCTGGAAAATCAACACAAGGCACGCTTTTGTCACACCAATTGCATCTACCTTACCTTTCAACCGGTCATATTTTCCGAGAGATGGCTAAGGAAAAGACTGCTATGGGTAGGTATGTCAAAGAAACACTTAATGCTGGGCTTCTTATTCCAGATAGCCGTGCAATAGCAATAGTTGAGGCGTATCTTAAAAAAAGCATATACAAGAAAGGTTATATTTTAGATGGGTTTCCGCGGACGCTGCACCAGGCGAAGACTTTCTCTCACGATCTAGATAAAGTGATTTTTATTGACTTACCTGAGAAAGAAGCTCTGTGGCGCATTGCTGGGCGTGGCGATAGTGAACGTGAGGATGAAACAGTTGCGGGGGTTCAAAAACGCATGGAGCTTTTTAACTCTGTCACAATGCCTGTGATTGACTACTATCGCAAGCAAAATAAACTTATTTCAGTTGATGGGACCTTATCGATAGAAGATATCAATAAAGAAGTACTTCAGCAACTGGGCAAGGAATTAATAGGTACGAGAGTTTCGGCTTGGAATCGTAGGCATAAAACAATTATTGCTTTTGTTGGATTACCTGGATGTGGCAAGTCAGAGGCCGCTGACTACATAAAAGAAAAGGATGTGCCTGTGATTCGTTTTGGTAAGATCATTAATGACTATATTGATGAACAAGGACTTCCACAGACTGAGGGTGTTCATAAAAAGGTTAGAGTCGAGTTTCGACAAAAATATGGCATTGCAGCAATGGCACATCTTAATAAAGAAAAATTGGCCATGTTGCTTAAAAAAAATTCAATTATTGTTATTGAGGGTATGAGATCATATGAAGAGAAGCAATTTCTTCAGGTTGAATTTCCTAAAGTTAACATTGTAACGGTATGTATTTGGGCGGACTATAAGACCCGACAATCAAGGCTAAGGAAGAGGGGGTATCGAAGTACGCTTTTGGGTAGGCCACGGGATATTAATGAAGTTCTTGATACCCACATGGGTCCGACGATTGCATTGTGTGATTATTTGGTTGTTAATGACGGTACTCGTGAGGAGTTGCATCATAAACTTGAAAATATTTATAGAGAGATTTATTTCAGCTAACCATGATTCAATATAAAACTGAAGATGAGATTGAGATAATGAGGGAGGGTGGTGCCTTGCTGATTAAGGTATTTGATGCTCTTGAGAAAGAACTTAAAGATGGGGTCACCACTCGAGACATTGATCTATTTGTTGATAAGACCATTACAAATCTTGGCGGTTCAGCTAGTTTCAAAAGAGTACCCGGATATCATGATAGTATTTGTATCTCAATTAATGACCAAGTTGTCCATACTCCTCCATCAGATCAAGTTATTAAAAATAATGATGTCGTAACGGTTGACGTAGGTATGTTTTATAAAGGGTTTAACACAGACAAGGCAATTACCTATTATATTGGTGATGCAAAAGACCAAGAGAT
>CAYNEP010000112.1:0-3110 GCA_964396255.1 uncultured Gammaproteobacteria bacterium
AGAAATAGTCAAACATGGGAGGTAACATTTAGGCCACCCGAGTCGATCGAGGTACCATTCTTAATGCGAGAGTTTGTATATTGGCTCAATAAAACTACTGATGAGGACGTACATCCTGTATTAAAAGCTGGCATTACTCATCACGAGCTAGTCCGTATTCATCCTTTTATTGATGGCAATGGACGTGTGGCAAGAGCTGCTGCAACGCTTATTTTATATCTAGGTAACTATGATATCCGAAAATTCTTCTCCCTTGAGGAGTACTATGATCAGGATCCGGTTACTTACTATACGTATCTTCAGAAAGGCTCAGCTGGAGATACTACTTCATGGCTTGAATATTTTACGCTTGGAGTAGCGATCGAGTTTGACAGGATCAAACAAAAAATTCTCAAAATGTCAAAAGATCAAACACTTAAGAGTAGACTTGGTGGTAAACAAATCTTTTTAACTGAACGCCAAACAAAATTAATAGAGTATGTTCAAGCTGTTGGCTATATACAAAATCAGGGATTTAAAGAAGTTATAACAGATGTTTCTGAGGATACTGTACTTCGCGACTTAAAAGAACTTGTTGATTATGGGATTATCAAAAAGGTTGGAAAAACTAAAGCCGCACGCTATGTCATGGTGTAGAATGAAATTATAATGGGAACAAGTTCGCCCGAGTTTCTCTATATAGGTTTTGTTCTACCGATGTTGTTTGCACTTACCCTCGTTGGGGAAGGAATCTATAAAATCGCTAAAAACGAAGAGGGCTATTTTACTTTCATTTTAGGAATTGTTTTCCTGATGGGAGTTGTGCTTGGTTATATTTATATCTTCTCTCGATAACTAGTCTTTGCTATGAAGTTTCAAACATTATCTGAGTATTTCGAAAAGATTGAGCAAACAAGTTCTCGACTTGAGATGACGTATCATTTAGCAGATTTATTTGAAGCGGCAAGTGAAGATGAAATCGCACAGATTTTATATCTCCTCCAAGGAAGAGTGGCTCCACTGTTTGAAAACCTTGAATTTAATATGGGTGATAAGATGGTTATTCAGGCAGCAGCACAGGCAATGGAAATTGACAAGAGCGATTTCACAACATTGTTTAAGCAGTACGGCGATATAGGAGTCACTACTGAGCTTCTCAAACAGAAGCACAACTGGCAACAAACTTCTGTCGTATCAGTATTGCAAGTATTTAACAGATTAAAAAAGATGGCAGAGATGTCTGGACAGGGAAGTGTCGAGAGCAAGATGGCAGTTTTATCTGAACTTATTGTTGATCTAGACCCACTCTCAACTCGATATGTTGTGAGGATCCCGATAAACAAACTACGTTTGGGGTTTTCGGACATGACCGTGCTCGATGCTTTTTCGTGGATGTTGAAGAAGAATAAGAGCTTGCGATCGACAATTGAGAAGGCGTACCATGTGAGGCCTGATATGGGGTTTATTGGCACAGTTCTCAAAAGCGAGGGCGAAACGGGTCTAGATAAGGTTGGGCCAGTTGTTTTCACCCCGATTCTCATGATGAAGGCTGAGCGGTTGTCAGACTCTTTTGAAATATATAATAAGGCCGAAGGGGGATTTATTGAGCCTAAGTACGATGGGTTTAGGTTACAAGCACACAGCTCAAAGGGAAAGGTTGTATTATTTTCCCGCGGACTTGAAGATATGACATATATGTACCCCGATATTGTTGATGCGATTTTACATGAGATGGATTATGCAGATATTATTATTGAGGGTGAGGCTGTTGGATATAGTCCAAAAACTGGTGCTCTTTTGCCATTTCAGGAGACGGTCTCAAGAAAACGAAAATATAATATCGAAGAAATGGTAGCTCAGGTCCCACTTCGTTTTTATGCGTTTGATCTTCTGTATCTCAATGGTCAGACCCTGATTGATGCTCCATTATCAGATCGTAGGCGAGCGCTATCTTCACTTATTAAAACTAAAAAAAATGGAAATTTAAGAATTTCTCCTGACCAAATTGTAACATCTGCTAGTGTTATCGACGATGCGTTTGCTCAATCAGCAAAAGATAATTTTGAGGGTATTATGATTAAAAAATTGGATGGTAGGTATTATCCTGGAGCACGTAATTGGAGTTGGATTAAGTACAAAAAAAGTTATGCAGCTAAGGTTGACGACACTATTGATTGCTTGGTTATGGGCTATGACTTTGGGGAGGGAAAGAGGACTGACTTTGGAATTGGAGCAATTCTCGTTGGGGTTTACGATAAAAAAACTGACGAGTTTAAGACAGTGTGTAAAATCGGAACAGGGTTAACCGATGACGAGTGGAAAACAATTAAAAAAATGTGCGACAATCTTGCTTCCAAGACTAAGCCGACAAATTATGACGTTGACAAAATGATGGAGGTTGATACGTGGGTTCTTCCTGGAATTATCCTTGAGATTCGGTCCGATGAGATTACTCGTTCGCCAGTCCATACAGCCGGGCGCGTTATGCAGCAAACTAAAACGGGTAAAGGTCAAGAGGTTAAAACGCCTGGCTTTGCGCTTCGATTTCCTAGACTCGAGCGTGTTCGGGACGATAAATTACCTGAGGATGCAACAACAACTCGCGAGGTTGAAGATCTATGTAACGGTCAGAAGAATTGATTATTTCTTAGGTTTAGAGAGTACAAAAAATAGCCCTATTGTTATAGCTATCCAAACCCAGGACGCAGCGAACATAGCTACTCCACCTTGAGAGAAGAATGGGAAGATGCTATCTAAGTCCATCACCTTAAAGACATTTATCTGCTCATATTATTTTTTTTCAATGCTGTCGATAAGCAATATGATAATGTGGGCGCTGGCACACAAAAGCATAGTTGACTTGATTGCAGACACAAGGCGCATTAGTGTAATTTTCATGTCATTATGATCGCTTATCATCTAAAAGTGTTTTATGAAAAGCCTTCTTATTCATATAATAAAATGTTGTGACATAGGGAATCAGATTTTTTAAGAGTCCGCTGGTGAATCGTCTATCGGATGCTTTGACAGTTAATGATCTGAGGTGTGTTATTGTGCCAAGAAGATGGACTCGCTTTGAAAGGTCTGTGTCTTCATTACCATCAATTTCAGTATTAAACCCGCCGGCCATA
>CAYNEP010000113.1:0-3077 GCA_964396255.1 uncultured Gammaproteobacteria bacterium
AATTGTAGTATCAATTATTTTTATTATCATTGTTTTTGCCTTGGGTTTTTTGTCAGATAGAATCGCATCACAAAGCTCGCTCACTATTAAAAATAACCAGTCAGCCGAAAAATTGTACATTGCGTTAGAGGAAGAAGGTGCAATTGCAGTTGTTGACACAAAGGACAACTTACTACTTGGCAAGATTGACTTAACTAATACAGTTGGAGATAGGAAGATGAGTTTTGCAGCACACAATGTACAGGTATCGCCCGATGGGAAAAGCGTGTGGGTAACAGCAAATTTTATGGGCTTAGAAGGACATAGTGAAGAGACTAAAACAGAAGCAAGCAATGCTGATAAAGAAGAAATTGCAGATCAAATAATCGTTATTGATCCTCAAAAAGATGCAATTATAAAACGGATAGATACTGATGTAGATCAGCACTTAGCACATATTGTTGTAACTCGTGACGGGAAAAACATTTTTGCTACTGACCAAGAAACAGGATTGGTATATCAAATAAACGGGACAACTTATGCAGTCGAAAAAACTATCCACCTAGAAAAAGAATCGCAGCCTCACGGACTGAGGCTTGCTCCAGATGATGCCACAGCATATGTTGCCCTTATTGAAGGACAAGGTATTGGAGTAATCGATACCAAATCAAATACAGTGACGACGGTTCCACTTGGTGGAAACGTTGTTCAAACAGCCGTAATTCCAAATAGTTCATATATTGCCGTGTCGTTTTATGATACAAAACAAGTGGCATTTTACGATTCTGCCACGCAAGAAGTTTTCTATGTACAGTTGCCTCCAGAAGCCGAGGGCTCAATCCAATTATACGCAACGCCTGATGGACAATATGTATATGTTGCCGATCAAGGATATTATTTTGGTAAACCCACCAGTGACTACGTGTATAAAATTGATATTCAGAGCAGAGAAGTTGTCCAACGAATACAGTCGGGCGTTGCGCCACATGGCGTCGTTGTCTCCCACGATGGAAAAAGAGCATATATTACTAATTTATTAAGTGATGATATATCTGTGATCAATACATTAACTGATACGGAATTAGCACGAGTTAAGGTTGGTAAAATGCCCAATGGCATCAGTTTGTGGTCACATCAATACGGGGGCACACCATAAAAATATGGAAACAAAAACATTTCGAGTAACCGGTATGCACTGCGCATCGTGCGCAAGTGTTATTAAAAGGAAGTTGGAAAAGCTCGAAGGAGTGTCGACTTGCACAGTCAATCTTGCTACTGAAAAATCGGACGTTGTCTATGATAGCTCAATGGTCGGACTCACTCAAATGAATGAGCAAATTTCAAAATTGGGCTATTCGTTCATTGATATAGAGGCGCCAATAAGCAACAATGAAGAATCTCAAGTTACACAACAAAATCAAGTAAAGGAGCAAAAGCTCGAAGATCTTGAAGACATGAAGCAAAAGACTTTCTTTGTTATGCCGATTGCAGCAATAGTATTTGTACTTATGATGTGGGAGATTCTCTCTCATCGTTTAACTTTTCTGCCGACTTTTCCGCTTTCAATGGATGCATTTAATACGATTTCGTTTATTTTGGCTACTCCAGTTATGTTTTGGATTGGAAAACCATTTATCAATGGAGTGCTACGATTTATTAAATATCGAGCGGCGAACATGGATACCCTTGTTGGGATAGGTACACTAGTCGCCTATACCTATAGCAGTATCATGCTTCTTTTTCCTGAGATAAAATTGATCCTGAATTCTCCTGAAGGGTTATATTACGACGTGACAATTGTCGTGATCGGATTTATCACATTAGGAAAATATTTGGAAGCCAAATCAAAACTCAAAACCGGCGAGGCAATCGAAAAGCTCCTCGGTCTTGCTGCCAAATCTGCTATCGTCCTGCGTGATGGCAACGAAATTACTATTCCGATAGAACAGGTTGTTGTCGGAGATATCATAATTGTTAAACCAGGGCAGAAAATTCCCGTAGATGGAGAAATCACTCAAGGAAAATCTTCAATTGATGAGTCGATGATTACTGGCGAGTCGATACCGGTTGATAAAACAGTTGGCGATACGGTTATTGGTGCCACTATTAATAAACATGGCTCGTTTCAGATGAAGGCAACACAGGTGGGTGGACAAACAGTACTTTCACAAATTGTAACAATGGTTGAGGCAGCCCAAGGATCAAAAGCTCCAATAGAGCGGATTGCTGATCAAGTATCAGCGATGTTCGTTCCCCTTGTTTTGGTATTTGCCGTAATGATTTTTATTTCATGGGTAGTTATTGGTTCAGGATTTATTCCACTCGCACAAGCCATATCACTTGGACTTATCAGTTTTGTGGGGATTTTGGTTATAGCCTGTCCCTGTGCCATGGGTTTAGCTACGCCAACAGCTGTTATTGTTGGTGTTGGGAAAGCTGCTCAAAATGGGATTCTTATTAAGAATGCAGAAAGTCTGGAAAAATTTCAAAGCATTAATTTTGTAGTAATGGATAAGACCGGAACTATTACAAATGGAACACCTACGGTCACCGAGATTGAAGTAGTTGAAGAAATCGACTCAAAAAAAACGCTACAACTCTTGGCTTCTTTGGAGAAACACTCAGAACACCCTTTGGCGCAAGCCGTGGTTGAGAAAGCACAAGCAGAAAAGGTAAATTTACTCTCGGTTTCGGATTTTAAAGCTCTTGAAGGAAAAGGTCTAGAAGGAATAATTGACAGTACACATTATTTTGCCGGAAATCTAAAACTCGCTGATGACTTAGGATTGAAGGTAGACGAGAGCGTGATAAAGAGATTTACTTCACAGGGAAAAACGCCAGTAGTTTTAGCCACTAATAACTCAATTCTTGCCTATGTTGCGATCGCTGATACTATTAAGGATGATGCAAAAGAAGCAGTTTCAGCCTTACACAAACTTGGAATAAAAGTAGCCATGCTTACCGGAGATAACAAACGAACCGCACAATATATCGCCGAAAAAGTTGGTATTGATCGAGTGCTCGCTGAAGTATTACCTGCTGACAAAGCGCATGAGGTACAAAAATTACAGGAAGAAGGATATAAAGTAGCAATGGTT
>CAYNEP010000114.1:0-3053 GCA_964396255.1 uncultured Gammaproteobacteria bacterium
TATTATTTATTTCATGTTCTGTTGCAAGATAGGGGAAGATTTTCTGACCAGCCTTTTTTGAGAGTAGTTCAATAAGCTCAGCATTTCTTGGATTTCTCATGGCGACCTTGATGCCTGTCTGGTCTTTCTCAAATGCAATGACTTTATACTTGCGAGCAAGCCTTTCTGGAATGAGATGAAAGATATTAGGTGTTATGGTGACTTTAGAGAGTGCAATAAACGGAACTTGCAGATACGTTGCTATAATCTGCTGAAATTGATCTTCGGGGACGCTGTTTAGCTCAATAACTGCGTTGTAAAGTGATGTATGCGAGTCTTTTGCAAGTTTTTCAGCATCAAGTAGCGCTTTTGAACTGACTGCCTTTTTCTCCAATAATAGTTGTTTGAGCTCCTCGTCTGGTATCATTCTAATTTTTAGTCTACTGTGTTTTTAGACGAAGATCAATGTGATCAATGCCCTCACTTATGAGAAAACAACAACAACTCTTCTATGGTATAATAGAAAATACTATGAGCAGAAGTTTGGAGATATTAAATAGGGTCGATAGCATTTTGCCAGGTGGTAGAGAGCGTGTGAAAATTCGCACACTAAAGGACGCAGCCAAAGAACAAATGTACAATAGTGGCGCATTTGAAGTTATGTATCACCTAGCGCGAGAGAGGACTTTAAAGGACCCCTCTAAACCAGACACCTCGGTTTTGCTTCAAGATCATAATATGGGAGGAGGATTCTCCTATGCACAAGCCCTTCAATTAAGTTGGGGGATGTCGGGATATGATAGACAAGTGCCATCATCATCATCAATTCGAGTACTAACATATCCAATTGGATCAACATATGTATTTCATACAATGGGTTTATGGCGCGAAATTGATTATGAAGCTGTAGATATTGCGCTTCATGCAAATCAAGGGAATGAGTTTGGCAGACTTTTAGCTGACCTAATAGCCAGAGGTGATAGGTTAAAAGAGCGATCTGGTGAGTTGTTTGATTTGGGTCAAAAGGTTGAGTCTGAGGCGGTGCTTAATCGTGCACGTAGGCTTGATTTGGAATTGCGTGCTCGGGTTGCTATGAGCGTAGCACGACAAGGATCTGATTTTAGGTACTCCCCATCGGGAGAGTGGGGAACAAGAATTAGAACACGGGGCTCATCGCTCACGCTAACTGGTTCTGATTTCGTCAGAACTCCTCGGTTTCCTTACGGTAAGTAGCTGCTTTATCTTTTCGAGATTTTCTGTGCTATATAGTGGATATGATCCTGAAAATCTATTGGATTTGATACAATGAGCTCATGTCTTTTACTCATCTGCATGTTCACTCCGAATACTCACTTCTTGATGGAATGATCAAGATAGATAACTTAATAGCCAAGGCTAAGGAATTTGAGATGAAGTCGGTTGCTTTGACTGATCATGGAGCGATGTATGGCGCTTTTAAGTTTTATGTTGCTGCAAAATCTGCAGATATTAAGCCAATTATTGGAGTTGAGGCATACAAAGCGAAAGGATCTCGTTTTGACAAGCCAACTGGTGTAAGTCGTGATCAGTTTCATCTAACACTTCTCTCGAAAAATTTTGCTGGCTATCAGAATCTTTTAAAGCTAACGACGAGCGCACATTTAGAGGGATATTACTACAAACCTAGAATTGATTTTGACTTGCTTGAGAAACATCGAGATGGGCTTGTGGTTTTGTCTGGTTGCATGAATTCAGAATTATCTCAATCAATTCTTCAAGATCAAAAAACTGAGTCTGATCGACTTATTAGAAAATACATTGATCTTTTTGCAGAAAATTTCTATTTCGAGCTTCAGAGACCATATGGCATAGAAGATCAGGAACGAATTAATCAGGCACTTATTGTGTACTCTAGAAAATATGGAGTACCGCTAGTTGCAACATCAGATGTCCATTATTTAAACAAAGATGATGCCTATGCTCAGGAAATCCTCTTGTGTATCCAGACTCAGCGAACCATAGTTGAGAGCGATCGACCGCTAACTATGTATGAAACGCCTGAATTTTATTTTAAATCACCAAGTGAGATGAAGGGACTTTTTGTTGATTTGCCAGAAGCTATCGAAAACACTGAAAAGATTGCCGACATGTGTGCGCTTGATATACCTTACGGAAAGCTAATTCTGCCAGAATATCCAATTCCCAGTGGAAAGACTGCGGATCAGTATTTTAAAGAAATGACCTATGAAAAATTTAGTAATAGGTATGGATCAATGACTACGGAGCTTAAGAAAAGGATAGACTATGAACTTGACGTTATTTGTACAAAAGGGTATTCAACCTATTTCCTCATTGTTCAAGATTTTGTCAACTGGGCGAAGGGTCATAACGTTGCAGTTGGTCCGGGGCGAGGATCGGTTGCCGGATCAGTTGTTGCCTATATTTTAAATATTACCGATATTAATCCACTTGATTACAACCTACCTTTCGAACGTTTCTTGAACCCCGAGCGTCCAAGTCCACCTGATATCGATATAGATTTTGCTGATGTTAGGCGAGATCAGGTCTTGGATTATGTTGTTAAAAAATATGGGTCTGATAAGGTCGCTCAAATTATCACATTCGGACGGATGGAGGCAAGAAGTGCTGTTCGTGATGTTGCGCGCGCCCTTGGACATTCATATTCAGAGGGGGACAGAATCGCCAAAATGATACCTGTTGGTAAGCAGGGCTTTGCCGTCACAATACAAAGTGCGCTATCCGAGTCGCCTGAACTGAAGCGTGCGTATGATGATGAAGAGGAAACAAGAAAAATACTAGAGATCGCAGAAAAACTTGAGGGGGTTGCTCGTCATTCATCGGTGCACGCGGCTGGTGTTATTATTTCGGACAAACCACTTACTGAGTATGTACCGCTTCAAAAGGAAGCCAAGGGAGACAGAATCATCACGCAGTTTGATATGTATAGCTTAGACCTTAATGCTGTTTCTGAGAACAAGGCGGTTGGTCTTATGAAAATGGACTTCTTGGGGCTGCGGAATTTAACGATTATTGAGCGGTCAATTGAATTTCTTGAACAAACTCGAGGTCAAAAA
>CAYNEP010000115.1:0-3029 GCA_964396255.1 uncultured Gammaproteobacteria bacterium
CATTTAAGGGTTGATCTGGCTTCTTGCAACTAAAATATCATACCCATTGTAAACTCGATCTGATGGGTCGATTCCAAGCTCATCAAGCTGTGCAACTAGCTCGGACTCAGTGTCGGAAATATCAAGTGAGTCGTCAATTATCTTCTCAATTTCGATAAAGCATCCCAGTGATTCAACATCATCTAGACAAACGTTCAAGTTGTCCAACTTACCTGTTTGTCTTTTTTTAGTCACGCCAACAGACTCATCATAGCCAAGGATTTTAATAATCTTTGCCATTTCTTCTCCATTCTCAATAAGTGTTTCATGCTCGATGCAGTCAAGCTCTCTTGATCGGGTCAATTTTGCAGTGAAGGTTTTTTTGCCGTTTTGCGTCCGTATGCGAAGTGTTGGGAATGTGCGGCTGTCAAACTCGAGTAATGATTGTCCACGAGGTATAAATACTTGATCAATTTGGGTGACTGGTGCCGATAATGTGCAGTTTAGTTTTTTGAGCCTGTCAAGAAGTGATTTTTTATCTTTGACCCGTGCCTTAATCTCGACCTCTGCCATTATTTAAGAGAGATGCCCACTGGGGTATCATCGGGCAATTCAATAAGCATGGGTCGCGACTCAACATCTGTTGCTAACATCATGCCTTGAGAGACGCTTCCTGCCATAGGGCGTGGCTCAAGGTTTGCAAGAAACAACATCTTTTTGTTAATTAAGTCCCCAGGCGTATAAAACTCAGCAATGCCTGTTAATATTGTGACATGTCCATACTCCTCACCCAGATCAACGGTGAGTTTTATAAGTTTTTTGGAATTCTCCAGAAGTTCTGCTTCAAGGACTTTGCCCACACGAACATCTAGGCTTGCAAATTGGTCATAGGTCACAATATCTTTCTTCATGATTGGGAGTCTATCTTTTTTCAAAGTAAAGCGTAACAACGCTTGAGATTGTCTGGGTTCCTGGTTCAATGCGTGGGCCTGCTGCACTGTCTGCAGATTTTGCTTCAAGCGCATACATATACGGCTGAGGAGCATTGTTTGATGATTCAACAATGTTAGATACCTTTCCTAATTTGATGCCTAAACTCTTTGCCAATCTATCTGCTTGCTGTTTCGCATTTGCAATTGCCTCATCGCGTGCTTTCTCACGATATACCTCCGGGTGCTCAACTGAGAATCTGACTCCCTGAATTTGATTAGCGCCAGCCTTTGTCGCCTCATCAACAACAAGACTTGATTTATCAACGTCAGTAGCCTTGATTGATACTGTCACAGAACCGTTATAGCCAGATGCTGTTTCTCGCTGTGAAGTTGGATTATAAACTGTATTTGGATATATTGAGTAATTGGATGTTTGGATATCTTCTTTTTTAATGCCAAGAGACTCCATACTGGCGATGATTTTATTATTGATTTCATCAATCTGAGCCTGCGCCTCAGGTGCAGTTTTAGCGTTAGTAACACTAATTCCAACATCAATTGTTGCAGTATCAGGCGTGACGTCAATTTTACCTTCCCCAACGACCGACAACTCGCTGGTAACTTGTGAGGTTCTGAGGTTGAGCGGATAGGCGATGTCGAAACGTTGAACGACGTAGAGTGCTATGATCGTTATTGCAACTAACACGAGGTATGTATGCGTTATCTTTCGATCAATCATATAGCTCACAGTGTACCTCGCATGATACGCTCTGTCAATATTTGACACAATAACAAATATGTGGCATCATATACTACATGAAAGTATTCTCAAAGATTGTGAACCACGCGACTAAAGTTCATCGAAAGATGATTGTTAAACGATGTGCAAAAGAAGCTGTCGTTAAATATGAGAAGGCGCTGAGAAAACTTGCCTATAACTAATCTTTGTGGAGATTTATTACCTAACGCTTGAGGATATCCAGACTATCTGTTTTCAAGCTGTAAAACAACTCTATAAATTCAACGAACCCCTTCCTGAATTTCACACTCGTTACGCACAGAAGCTTGAGGCAATTTTATCAATACCTGAAACTGAGGTCTTTGGTCGCGAAACTCACCCAACCCTTGTTGAAAAGGCAGCGTGTTATTTATATTACATTATCAAAAACCACCCATTTCTAAATGGAAATAAACGTGTTGCAGTCATTGCCACGTATGTCTTTTTGAGATTGAATGATCATGAGTTGACTGCCTCATGGGAAGATATTTATGACTTTGCAATCTCAATTTCGCAGCCATCGACTAATCATGAGAAGGAATTTAAGAATGTAGTGACATTTTTAGAAGGTCACACAAAAGGTCGTCCTCGACCTTTGCTATAATCAGTCAGAAATGTTTCCAATTCGCGACACACATACATCTGGGGTCTTTCCCTTTGTGAACCTCTCGTTGATATTGATCAACTTGGCTGTCTTTCTATATCAAATCTCACTCCCCTCCCCTGATGGTTTTATTATGCAGTATGCATTTATCCCACAAAACTTTTCGTTCTCCGATATTGCAAGTTATAGCACGATCCTAACGTCCATGTTCTTGCACGGTGGCTGGTTTCACTTACTCTCAAACATGTGGTTTTTACACATCTTTGGCGATAATATTGAAGGGTCTCTTGGACATATAAAGTATTTGATGTTTTATCTTTTGTGTGGTGTTGCTGCTGTTTTTGCACAATATGCAACTGATTTGTTTGGAATCTTGCCCATGATTGGAGCGTCAGGTGCAATCTCCGGCGTGACTGGGGCATATTTTGCATTGTTTAAACATGCCAAAATTGAGGCCATCGTGCCGACATTCTTTGGGCTTCTTGATATTATAACGCTGCCGGCGTGGTTCTTTTTAGGGTACTGGCTTGTGTTACAAATATTTTCAGGTGTTGGGTCGCTAGTCTCTATTGAAACTCAATCAGGTGGTGTTGCATTTTTTGCTCACATCGGCGGATTTATTGCTGGGTATATTTTAGTTACAATTTTTAAACCCTCTAGGGGTTATACTGCATAATATATGGCAAAAGTATTAATAACAGGTGCGGGAGGTTACATTGGGTCAGTTGCAACATCG
>CAYNEP010000116.1:0-3022 GCA_964396255.1 uncultured Gammaproteobacteria bacterium
ATTATTTGTTAAAAAACCTCCGAGAATAGGACCAATTGCAGAAGCCGCGCCCGCAATTCCTCCCCACACCCCAAATGCAATTGCTCGATCTTTTCCTTTAAAGTTAGCAACTAATAAAGAAGCTGTAGCCGGCATCATAAGCGCTGCTCCAACTCCTTCGACAATTGACTCTCCAATCAATAAAATTCCTACGGAGTGACTTATAGAGGCTATTGAGGATCCCACTGCAAAGATAATTGCTCCTAACATAAACATACGCTTTCGACCAAACAAATCGCCAATTCTCCCGCCTGTAATCGTAAGTGCAGCAAGGGTTAATGAATAAGCAGTAATAACCCATTGAATGCTCTGAATTGTTGTGTGAAATTCTCGAATAATGGTTGAGAGAGAAACATTAAGAAGGGTAGTATCAATAATTATGATCGCTAACGCCAATCCTCAAACAAACAAACTTCCCCATTTTTTGAGAAAGGATTGATGATGAACTGGAGTTGTGTTCTCCACAGGCGTTCCCTCAGTCGTGAGACTATTATGTGATCGAACAGCACGATTAGTAAAAATTGTTTCTTCTGCCATTAGTAAGGTTTTCGCATGTTTGTGATAAAGGGGAGTAAGAGCAACGCTAACAATCCGTCTATCTTTGAAAAGTGGCTTACATAATATCACACACAAGGAGCCCATTCAATAACATCGGAAGAAATTAGGGTTGAGGACACATTATGTTATCTACTTTCCAAACTCCATCCTCATTAATAAGATCCACTTTGTTAGTTTGAGTCATTTCGCCAAATATCAAATTAACGTTAACACGGGCTGTAAGAAGCGTTTGCTCACTCATGGATTGAGCCTCAATTTTTTCAGGAGTATTTTGAGCACATAAAATCGGATCAGCACCTGCAGCAGCCACTCCTCCCGTTTCAAGGTTTTTCACAAAATTTTGGGTAGTAAACCCCGTATTAGCTTGACAATAGGTACTTACTTGGCCAATGGCTTGCTCAGGGGGATTTTGTAAACAATTTTGGTAAGCAGTGTAAAAATTCTGTGCGACACCCAATGCAGAATGAGCAGATACTTTCCCAGTCTGTGAATTTGTCTGCTTTACCGGCGTGGATTCTTTTCTGGTAAAAAAGCTTAAAGCTACTACCCCAATAAGAAGAACAAAAAGAATAATAAAGAGTTTTTTATCCATATCATGAGTATAGCAAAAGTAAATTCTTACGACTACAACAATTAATCCTTACACAATCCTTGAATTAATTTGGTTCCAAACTTACCTGGCACTGTCACAATACGATGATTCTCATTATGAAAGGAGGTGAACAACATATGAAAAAACTACATATTGGAACAATTTGTGCATCAGTTTTTGCATTCAGTTTATTGTTTTCAGCTCCAACTTTTGCTGATAATTCAAGTATTCACGATAATGGAACAAATGCCAATAACACAATTGAAGTTTCCCAAGAGCATCAAGTTGACATAGCGCAACAAAATGATACTCAAATTTCAAATGATGTTTCAGTGAATAATAATACCGGCAACAATACCGTGAGTGGGTCAAGTCGCGGAAACGTCGATATCAATTCTGGAGATGCTGATGCAACGGTTACAATCCACAATACTGCTGGATTAAACCAAGCAACCGTTTCAAACCAAGATGCCAATCAAAACCGTTTTGACATTTACGGAAATGGGTACAGATCTTCGAATCGAATCGATTATTCTGCTCAACATAATCTCAACGTCGATCAAACCAATCGAACGAATATCGATAACACTGTAGATGTGTCGAATAATACCGGCAATAATACTGCTTCAGGAAATCGAGGTAATACCTCAATTCAAACTGGAGATGCTGATGCGACCGTTGATATTTCAAACACAGCAGGTGCGAATTTCCTGAATGCGAATGGTAATGGATCTAACAATACCGATGCACGAATTACAGATAATGGTGGACGATCACACAACATGATTGATTTCATGTTGAATCACAACACCACTGTAAATCAACAAAACAGTTCTCACATCAATAATTCTGTTGATGTCAGTAACAATACCGGTAACAACTCAGTCAGGGGTGATCATTCAGACTATGACAATTCTGATTCGTATAATCATAATCATGACAACGAGATTCATCATGATTACGATAACGGGAATGACCACAATAGGAAATACTCAGATGACAGGAATCACGAGGACAATTGCGACAAAAATAATAATACGTCGAATTATAACCAGTCCCACCGTGATACCGATTGGATGAGATATTCAAACGATCAAAGAGATCGCGAGCATTGCGATTCATACAAACCATCTGCCCATTGGATGGATGGTAAAGGTTGCGATTGTAATCCGAAACAATCTTACAACAATGATCATGCACGTTACGGTAATGCCACGCATGCAGCTTATGAGCCTTGGAAACACACAAAGAATGCAGAGCAAAGTAACTATAACGCTTGCAATACTTCGTCTCATTCTAGGCCTTCATGGATGAATCAATATGAGGGAATGAATTATTCCCACAAGAATAATTACAACTCTCATAATGACCGCAATTCAGGTGGTATGGGTTCTGTTTCAATCCGAACAGGAAACGCGAATGCAACAATTTCGCTTAATAACACTGGATCATCAAACTGGCTTTCACTATAGAGCTTTTTTGACCAAAAACCTTTCTTTACGGAAGGTTTTTTGGTGGTTTGACTTGATTTTTCTCATTTTTTTTGTCTTAATAAAGATATGGATACAACAATTTCCAAACCGACCTCCTCAACAGTATCTGTTTTAAATCAGTCGTTTACGTGGATGTTCATTGGGTTGCTTCTTACCGCATTCACCTCGTTTCTTATATCTTCTAATAAATCACTCACCGATTTATTAATTTCTAATCCAATTGTCTATTTCGGATTATTCTTAGCCGAATTTATTGTGGTGATTTATTTAAGTCTTCGCATTATGAAAATGTCATTTGCCCAAGCACTGAGTGCGTTTCTGATATATGCAGTATTTAATG
>CAYNEP010000117.1:0-3002 GCA_964396255.1 uncultured Gammaproteobacteria bacterium
ATGCGTTACTGATTACCAGAAATTATATGATGAGGTGGCCTCTTCTCCAGAGGAGTATTGGGGTAAAATTGCAGGTGAGCTTTCGTGGTTTAAACCGTGGGAGAGCGTTTTAAACTGGAAATATCCTTATGCAAGGTGGTTCGAGGGTGCGAAGTGTAATATTGTTGCAAATGCACTTGATCGTCACCAGGAAACTGAAGTTGCTAATAAATTGGCATTGATTTGGGAAGGTCAAGATGGACAGATTAAACAATATACGTATAAGCAGTTGCATGAGCAAGTGTGCCAATGTGCAAATGCTCTTAAGTCACTTGGTGTAGTTAAGGGGGATAGAGTAACTATTTATCTTCCTCGAATTCCAGAACAATATATATCAATGCTTGCATGTGCTAAGATTGGCGCTGTTCACTCAGTTGTCTATTCAGGTTTTTCAGCCGAAGCCTTAGCCAAGAGAATCGAGGCAGCCGAGTCGAAAGTTCTTATCACTGCAAATGCATATCCTTATGGAAAAAAAATCATTGAATCAAAGAAAAACGCTGACGCAGCGCTTGAGAAAGGATCTCATATCCAACACGTTATTGTCGTTGGACGGCTAGATCAAGAGACTCCAATGCTAAAGGGTCGTGATGTTTGGGCGCATGAACTTGCAGATTCTCAGTCGAAAGAGTGTGCGACTGAGGCCATGGAAGCAACCGACCCGCTCTTTATTTTGTATACCTCGGGTACAACTGGCGAGCCAAAAGGCATTGTCCATGGACATGGAGGATATATGGTTGGGATTTATCAGACCTTGAAAATAATCTTCAATCTCAACTCTGATGATGTTTATTTTTGTACTGCCGATGCGGGTTGGATTACTGGGCATAGTTATATTGTTTATAGCCCATTGATTAATGGAATCACAACATTTGTTTACGAGGGGACACCCGATTATCCAGATCCTGGCGTGTGGTGGAGGCTTATTGAAAAATACAAAGTAACAAAGTTCTATACTGCCCCAACTGCAATTCGATCACTTATGAGATTGGGCGAGGAGCATGTCAATAAATATAATCTTGATTCTCTTAAGATATTGGGGAGCGTCGGGGAGCCGATTAACCCAGAAGCATGGATGTGGTATTACAAGAATATTGGAAAAAGTAAATGTCCTATTATGGATACGTGGTGGCAGACTGAGACAGGAATGCATATGCTCTCCCCTCTCCCCTGTGCCGACTTAAAACCGGGTAGTGCATTTAAGCCTTTCCCTGGGGTTGAAGTCGACTTGGTAAATGATGAAGGCGTGTCAGTTGAGGATAACAAACAGGGATATTTGGTAATAAAAAAACCATGGCCAGCGATGTTGTTGGATGTTTTTAAAAACAGTCAGCGTTATAAGGAAACGTACTTTTCAAAAATTGATGGTGTGTATTTTACGGGCGATAGTGCAAAGCGTGATGAAGACGGGTATTACTGGATAGTTGGGAGGAATGATGATGTGATCAAGGTATCTGGTCACAGATTAGGCTCTGCTGAGATTGAAAGTGCTCTGGTTGATTACAATAAGGTTGCTGAGGCGGCAGTTATCGGGAAACCTCACGAGGTAAAAGGTGAATCTATTAAGGCATTTGTTATTTTAAAAGTCGGTCATAGTCCATCTGATGTGTTAAAACAAGAATTAGTAACACATGTTAGGGAGCTAATCGGTCCTATTGCTTCACCTGACGAGATTGAATTTGTTGATAAACTTCCCAAAACAAGATCAGGTAAAATTATGAGAAGACTCTTGAAAGCAAAAGAACTTGGAGAACCTGTGGGCGACACTTCAACATTGGATGACTAATCCCCTACTTAAATTCATTTATTAAGACTTCAAAGTCAACAAAGCGTTTCTTTTCCAGAAGTGTTTCGTTATTGCTTGTATGAAGTGCCAGCTCATGGAAAAGTGGCTTATCAACGTTGTATAACACCCCAAGAGGAAATTTTTCTTCATTGACGTCAGTTGCTCTTTCAAGTGCCATTCTATAATTTGTTGCGTCATGATCGCTTGGAAGTTGATATGTCTTTTCAAGATAGTAGTGATATGTATTTATATGGTTAAATGTAACGCAGGGTTGTAGAATGTTTACGAGTGAAAATCCCTTATGCGCTATCCCCTTTTTAATCATTTCAGAGACATGTGCGAGGTTGCCAGAAAATCCCTGAGCCACAAACGTTGCCCCCTGCGAGAGTGCTAGAGTTAAAGGATTTAATGAGGACTCAATAATTCCCTCAGGTGTTGATTTTGATTTCATGCCACGATTTGCAGTTGGGGCAACCTGACCAGTTGTTAGACCATATACACCGTTATCGTGAACAATTACTGTGATGTCATGGTTGCCTCGAGCCGCGTGGATGATGTGATTGCCACCTTCTCCATAGCAATCCCCATCTCCGACAATTGCCACAACGGGCTTCTTGTGATTAGCGAGCTTCATACCAATTGCATTGGGTATAGCTCTTCCGTGAAGGGCATGAATAGCATATGCATTTAGAAAATCATTCATGTTTCCTGAACAACCTATACCAAAAACCACAAAAACAGAAGAGGGATCAAAACCAAGATCAACAAAGCTTGTTTTAATGGCTCGACCAATTGCCCAGTCTCCACACCCTGGACACCACGTTGGAGTATGTCCTGAAAAATCATCTAGTGTTGTCATGAGTTCTGAATATAATTTGCAATTTCCTCAGCCAATAGTGGGCGACCATCATATTTCAAAAGCCTCTCCTCTATCGTAATACAAGCTTCTTGCTGAAGGAGCTTTCCTAGTTGACCTTGTGAATTGTTCTCAACTAAAATGTAGCGTTTATTCTCATGAAAAAGTTGCTTTATTTTTTTACTGTCGAGTGGGAATAGGTGTGTGAAGTGTAAGCTAGAAGCGCTTATGCCTTTATTCTTTAGTAACTCAAGGGCAGCTAGTACGGGTCCCTTAGCGCTCCCCCAACACACAAAGACAACATCACTTTTTTTATCACCATAA
>CAYNEP010000118.1:0-3001 GCA_964396255.1 uncultured Gammaproteobacteria bacterium
GTGTAGAATGTCGTCAATATTCTTGAAGGATTGTTCAAACATGGGTCTATTTTCTCACCTTTTTACCAAAATCTGTAACAGTAACAAGCGATGGCTATTCAAACAGTCTAGTTAATGTTTCCAGCAAACCCTCACTAAACTTATCTAGTTGCATGTAGTCTTTACCGACAATCTTGGTAACCCCCAGTCCTGTCAAATTCCCGTTGTAAGCTGGCACAGACGATATACCAACAATCTTATCCACACCAAACTTCTCAAAATCCAAAGCATGAAACGAACCCCCAAGCTTACAATCCCTATCTAGTAGGATCACGTCAAAATTTGGTTTTCCCAGCTTATTCAAATAATCCTCTACTTGGGTATATTCCGAAAAAACTGTTACGGCAATATCTGACTTGTTGGCACTTTCCAGCAAATTCTTCTCTAATCTCTTTAGTGTCGACATGATAACTGAAAGAGTTTCGAGATCATCTTCCAGTATAAGTACTCTTATAGTCCTCATTGTTTCTAACCATACATTTTAATCAACTTTTTTACTTCAGATCGCCAGTCAACAGGGTGCACCCAAACTTCTCCCCTCTCGTTAAAACGAACTGTTATTGATCTTGAATCATAAGCTGCGTTGAATAATTCCTCATTATCTAACAACTTACGCCTCGTGTAGGTGCTCGAAACATAATTAAGTATCTTTACATAAAAAACCAAAAAGACAATTCCAAACAAACCCACCCACCAACCTGATCTAAAAAACAAAACAAAAACAATCAAAACAAACACCCCTGTCAACATGTTAAAAATCTTGCCTGCCAGTGTGGTATTCGACCAATAACTGTTTGCATGATTTCGATTAACACCAATTGTAACTTCACGGCTATTCTCTAGCCTCCGAAGAATTTTAAACGGTAACACATTATTCTCATTGCTCATTTTTCGTGGTTACTGTGTGCTCAAAATATGGCATTCTAACCATATATTACAACATATTCACTGAGATATCGCACATATCCTTCAAACTTGATATACTTAAATTAAGTTACGCCAACGGAAAAACCGAAGCGATTCAAACAAGAATATTCTTGTGCGAGTCGTTTTTTTAATAGCTATGGACAACACAACCAAACTAAGTTTGAAGCAGAAACGATTCTGCCAATACTATATCGAGACTCACGGTAACGGCACAGAGGCTGTCTTAAAGGCTGGCTACGATATCAACATGAAGAATGGATCACCTGATCGAAATATCGCCAAGAGCATAGCCTCGGAGAACTTGACAAAACCTGACATTTTGGCACATATTAACGATTTGCTAGACAAGGCTGGTATGTGTGATGAAAACGTAGCCATTCAACATTTATTCTTAATCAACCAACATCAGGACTTAGGTGTAAAAACCAGAGCCATAGACATGTATTACAAACTCAAAGGCGCGTACAAGCAGACTGATCATAACGATGGATATAACGAGACTCTGGAACAAGTGGTAAAACATGTCAGGTCTGTTCTACCTGAATAGAACCAAGCAACAGGGCTTATGTTAACCATGTCCTAGATCACTTTCAAATGCCACCATCGCCGATCTAATGCTTCCCTCATGCCACGCTTTAGCAATGCTTTGTAACTGTTTCTCCAAGGTTTCAGGATTTCTCTTTGCCCATCGATAAAGTACTGGAAAATTGTCGGGATCAATTATCTCGCCAAGAACCAAGATTTCCTTATTTACCTTGATGTTTTGTTTCTGTTTCATATCAAAAATACCATGGCTCACCTGATCTCAAAACATGGCATCTATGCCACAGACATAGTATGGCATTGAAACCATACTCTTGGCAAGATGCCTACACTTGCAGAACGATTCGGAAACCAGGTTAAGAAACTAAGGAGAAAACAGGGAATCTCACAACTTGTCCTATCGCAGAAATCCAATCTCGACCTTACTACGATTAACGAGATAGAAAATGGTAATCGAGAACCAATACTCAAAACTATTTGGAGAATCTCAAAAGCACTTGGCGTGAGTATGTCAAAGATGTTTGATTTCTAACTAACACTTCAACCTCAAATATCAACTCGCGTTGCATTAATAGTTTCGTCCTTTTCTTCACGGTAGC
Organism: uncultured Gammaproteobacteria bacterium; assembly: GCA_964396255.1. Lineage (GTDB taxonomy): Bacteria > Patescibacteriota > Microgenomatia > UBA1406 > HO2-37-13b > 2-01-FULL-39-19. Next base: position 2,109 of record CAYNEP010000118.1, read on the forward strand.
TTTCGAGTTCTTTTTCGCTAACTAACTCAACCTTGTCTTCCCAGTTCAAAATCCGAACTGTTTGATACGGCAAAACATGATGGCGTGTACCCCTCTTCTTGTCAATTAAGTACCAAGGATTTTTGCTCTTGGCCTTCCATAGGAAATACCGTACTCTATCAATCGGGTACTGTTTTCTGAGACGGTGCTGTTTTAATCTCAATCTAACAAAATTAACCAATTCTGGTATCGTCATTATCGATTTGAGACCAAACCCAATCGCTCCCAACCCCGTCAATAAAGTACCGATGGCTATTGACACATCTACCCAATCACGTGGAGTGGATGACTGAGTTGCCTCACGTACCGCCACAATGATGGATGTTTTAATTGCTTCACTAATTATTGTGGCTGATACAGTACTCTCTAGTATATCCACGAATGTTGGTCCAAATCCCCCACCTAAAATCATGAGCTATTGTATACCCAGTTTTAATTCGTGTGTTGATATAAAAAACCGCCATCCAATTGGACGACGGTAATAATACTAAGCATTTAACTTGTGCCAGAGATCAACGAGGAGAAAGTCGAGAGATTCTTTGGCGTGGACACAGTGAACACGATCAACACCCATGATGTCACCTGTTGCCTGATAAGCATTGTGAGGACATCCACCACCACACATACTAAGTGCGGGACATTGAACACATTCAGGAATGTTAAATGGTGATCTGTATGCCCATTTCTTCCACAAAGGATCGGTGAGAGGATCAAACTCGTCATTAAGATCGACAAAGTTCTCCCCTGTTTCCAAATAGGCTTGGCAGACACCAACTTTCCCATCTGGAGCAACAACGATTTGCTGACCGCAGCCACCACAATCATTGATGCATGCTTTTCCTTCTGAAAGAGAT
>CAYNEP010000119.1:0-2996 GCA_964396255.1 uncultured Gammaproteobacteria bacterium
GGTCAATCAGGAATGGCAATGATTACGCTTCTTGTTTTTACTGTTATGGCTACCTCAATTACAAGTGCGGCAGTTGCGATTATTATTGCAAATACACAAGGAACTCTGCAGTATCAAGAGGGAACAATTACCCACACTGCAGCTGAATCTGGTGTTGAAAATGCACTAATGACACTCATTAGAAATCCTAACTACACCGGTGAGACGCTTCAGATTAATGGCATATCTGTTGTAACGACCATAACTGGCACAACAACTAAAACAATTACATCAACAGCAACAAGCAGTCAAGCAAAGCGTACTATTCAAGTGGATGCAGGGTATACTGATAATATGTTAACAGTATCTATGTGGAGAGAGATTCAATAAATTATGCAAGGCAGAGGTGTCGTCTATATAGACAGAGCAAAAATAGACTATTATGCACGAGGGATGTCGTCCGTCCTAACACTTCCCGTCCCAAACACAATCTCTTCAAACATGGAGATTATCGATCGTGATGGATTATCAAAACTTGTCAAAGCATCAATCGACCAAAACAAGTTAACACCCTCACTTATTCATTTCGTTTTATCAAGCTCTATTTTGTTTGAAAAAAATTTCGATACTGAAAAAACGCCTAATATTGAAGAGGAAATTAAATCATTTTTGGAAATAGTCCCATTTGAAAATTACCTCACAAAACGATTGACAACAGGGAATATTACAAAGGTTGTTGTCGTTAACGCCGACTTTGTAACAGCCTATAAAGATATTTTTGAAAGTTTTGGATTTCAACTTGATTCGATTGTTTTGCACTTTGAAATTAATCCTAGTGCTCCCTCACTAACAACTTTATCAAGCTCAGATATCGCGTTGATAATGAATAGGTTTGACGCATTGAGGCAACTTAGCATTATCCAGATTGATACTCAAGGGGCATCAACAACAAACACACTAGACATGACAATTAACAAACCATTTTCCAAAAAGTCCAACACACTACCCTTACTTGTTGGTGTATTTGTTGTCTTAATTGGGGTTCTTATTTTCTTACTTCTAAGACAATAGATTAATTGTGCCCACTGACGTATTTCCTGAAAAGAGGAGTTGACAAACTCATGTTTTTTAGCTTATCTTTGATTATGAAAGGCATTATTAATTCATACTTCTATTTATGAAAAAAACAAAAGCAAAAATCTCGCATGCTTCTGGCATGAGTCCTGTTATGCAGTTTGGAGTGGCATTTATTATCGTTGCAGCTTTAGCTCTTGTAGCATATGCTGCTCGAATGTATTGAAATACCCCTTGACAGTATATTTTTATTTGTTTATAAACAAAGTAGGAGTTAAAAATTTTTCCTAATATTTCTATATGATTAAACGTAATCAAAAAGGTTTTACGCTTATCGAGCTTCTTGTTGTTATCGGTATTCTCGCGATTTTGTTAGCAATTACGCTTATTGCAATCAATCCAGCGAGACAATTTCAGAAGTCAAATGACACAAAGAGGTCAAGCGACGTGAATGCTATTTTAAATGCAGTCAACCAATATATGGCTGACAATAAGGGAGCATTACCAGCTGGAATTACAACAACAGCACAAATCATCAGCGACACAGGTGCTGATATTTGCGCAGATCTTGTGCCAACCTATATAGCTGCACTTCCTGTTGACCCATTGACAAACGATGGGACACCAATCACAGACTGTGCGGTCGCATATGACACGAACTACACAATCGTCTCAGGTGCAGATAATAGACTGACAGTAACAGCAACTGCTACTGAAGTTCAGGCAACTGACATATCAGTAACACGCTAAAATTTAGTCACGTGAGTTATTGAAAAATCCCCGCTTCGGCGGGGTTTTTTCTTGGGTTTTATATGGAGAGTGATGACTCTAATTTTGACCTTACAAGTTGAGCATCAGCGCGCCCTCTCATCAACTTCATGACCTGACCAACCAGGAACATAATGCTGTTTGGATTTCCGGATTTGAAGTTCAAAACGGCATCGGGGTTTTCATTGATCACTTGATCGATAAAGCTCGCAAGCTCAGTTTCGTCAGTCTCAGTTGGCCTCATCTTAATAAGCGCTTGCATCACAAACGCATCAACAGGCTGCTCTATTGAAACTTTTTTGTTAATAATAATATGTGCAAGTGACTCATAAATATTCTTCCCATCAAAATCTTCTTTTTTATGTCCTAAAATCAGATGTTCAGATGCCTGCTCGAAGTATGTCGAAAGATTTCTATCTTGAGTCAATACATATGCATCTTGATATTTAAGATTAAATACACCAACATACCTTCCTAATTTCTGTGCTGGTAATTCTGGAAGGCTCGCTTTTATGTCATTGATAAAAATGGGTTCTAACCTAATGGGTGGAATATCAGGCTCTGGAAAGTATCTGTAATCATGCGCCTCCTCTTTCAGACGTTGCGAAACTGTTTTTCGTGTTGCCTCGTCAAACCCTCTAGTTTCCTGTACGGGGACACCACCCTTTTTAAGAATTTCGATCTGTCGCTCAAGCTCAAAATCAATAGCATCTCGGGCATTTTTAAATGAGTTAATATTTTTGACCTCAACTTTATACGACGGGAGATCGGTTTGTCCCGGTACTTTAACAGAAATGTTTGGCTCCAACCTCATCGAACCCTCCTCCATGTTACAATCTGAAATTCCCAAAAACTTCACAATTGTGTGTAGTTCTTCAAGAAACTGCTTTACCTGCTTTGAATCATCAAAATCTGGCTCCGTCACAATCTCAACTAGCGGGACACCTGATCGGTTATAGTCAACGTATGACTTTCCATTGTGATGTGTCAACTTGCCCGTATCCTCTTCCATATGAATACGTGTAATACCAATTTTGCGCATCACTTCAAGCTTCTCGTTGAGTAAATCATATGAACCATGATGACAAAATGGCACGTCATACTGACTAATTTGATACCCCTTGGGAAGATCTGGGTAAAAATAATGTTTTCTATCAAATTTCGAAAGGGTGTTT
>CAYNEP010000120.1:0-2990 GCA_964396255.1 uncultured Gammaproteobacteria bacterium
GCCTATTATTAATACTAAGTAGACAAGCATAAGCACGCCTGATGCTAGTTGCTGGAAGAAATCCATGCATCTATTATAAAATACTTAGAGGCGATTAACCTGTCTTAATAAAAATGAGCACTTTTAAAAAAACATTCGTTGTATTCTTTTTCCTATTGGTAACGGTTAATGTCTACTTCTCACAACGATATAGCACATCGCTATATAAAATTATCCTTGATAAAGACAAACTTTCGAGCTTAAAACTTCTAACTACCCTAACTAAGAGCTCTGAATTTTCACAACAGGTATTATTCCTATCAGAATACATAGGGGTTGATTATGTTGAATATTTCCAAAGAGATTCTTCATTAAAACAAGCTCGAATCGCTGAAATTGAATCTATACTTCTGCAAAATCCAAGAAATCCACAAGTGCTCTATTTGCTGTCGCAGGAGTATCATAGCGTAGGTGAGGATAAATATGCGCGCTCGCTTAGACAACAAGCACATGAGTTAGACCCGCTCAATTACTAGTTATCTAGTGCTCTGTTGACGAGTGAATCAGCGTGTTGATTGCGATCCCGAGCAACCCATATGTATCTCACGCTAGCGCCGATTTCACGCTCAAGGCGTTTTACATGACTATGGAGAACTTGAATATGGGGAGTTTTTACTTTGTATCTACCAGATAACTGCTCAACTAAAAGCTTTGAGTCACATTTAAATTCAATATCATCATATGACCAATATGCATGTTGTTTAACGATCTCGAAAGCACGTATGACTGCCGTGTACTCGGCCGTGTTATTTGTGGCTATCCCTATCTGCTCACTATGTGTAAATAGCTCATGAGAATCTAGGTACATAACAATTCCAATCGATGCGGGTCCGGGATTTCCCCTTGATCCACCATCTGTGGATATGGTAAGTGTCATAAGATATATATGATACTAAAGTTCACCAAGCTTTTCCTTTGAAGCGCCTTGCTCTTTGATAAGTTCAAGATATTTTTCTGTTGATGAGAGTCTTTTATGACCAACGATTTTTGATATATAAGATATTGAAGCTCCATTCATAAGTTGATATGCAATAAAGGTATTTCTCAAATCCTGTACTTTTGCATCGTCGATACCAACCTCTCTGAAACATCTTGCAATAATACTGCGAATGTTTCTTACAAGTAACGGCTTCCCAGACTTTGTAACAAACAAATGGGGGTCCGCTGAGTCGTAGCGAGCTTTTACATATTCAGTCACAGCCTTTGAAACCGCCTGATTAAGTGGTATCTCACGGGCTCCAAGTTTTAAAGTATCATCTCCAACATCGGTGAGTTTTATCCTTGCTAATTCGCCAATCCTAAGGCCTGTTTGGAGAAGAATCTCAACAATGGCATATGTTCTAGCATCTTCTTTAGCAACATCTCGAAGCGCCCTATATTCAAGTTTTGAGAGAATTCGTGGTGGCGCTTGAGTGTACTTTGGATGAGAAACCTCAAGAGATGGATTAATCTGCAAAAGTGTTTCAGTTTTTAAGAATCTAAAAAAAGTCCGTATCGAGTTTAATTTCCTTGAAGCTGACTTTTTTGTGTAGTTATCTCTTAAAAGCTTGGCAATAAACCCCTCGATATCATCCTTCTTAACCTCTCTAATATCATTTTTTTCAACAGACGCGAGATAACCCACGAATTGTTCGAGATCCTTCTTGTATGCTATAATTGTGTGTTTTGATTTGCCCGCATCCTCAAGCGACTTGATAAAGGTGTTAATAAGAGATCGGGTATTTGTTGGTTCCATTGTTGACCTATAATATCACACACGGAGCCTTTTTTCAACCTCAAAAAATAGCCCATGCAAAACTTTAAGAATATTATATTTCTGGTTGTTGCAATAGGTCTAATCATCTCCCTCACCAAAAACATTTTTGAGTATCGCAAAAAACAAGAATTCTACGATATTTACACAAAACAGCTTCAAAATGAGCGTGATTTGAATAAAAAACTAAAAAGCTCTATCGCCCAGACAAAAGACTATTTTGCAGTTGAGGAGATTATACGTGAAAAACTCAACAAAACTAAAGTGGGCGAATTCGTCATTATCATGCCACCAGCTCGACAAGTTACTCAAAATGTATCTCAACCGAACAAACCGACCTATAGACAATGGATCGACCTGTTTCTGTTCTAGTATTAGCATCTTGCTACGTGTGGGTGTATAATAAAGCGTCTGAATAGTATATTCGCGGGGTAGTGTACGGTAGCACAGCAGGCTCATAATCTGCTAGACTGAGTTCAATTCTCAGCCCCGCAACATAGTCTCTTAAAGCCAAGGTGGTAAAATGCCATATAATAAAATCATGAAAAAGACATTTACCGTATCAATAGTGGTACCAGTCTATAACGAAGAAGGAAATATAGACCTACTCCTCTCAAAGCTACTCCCAATTGTTGAAAAATATTCATATGAAATTATATTTGTAAACGATGGATCAAAAGACAATACCGTGCACGAGATAAAAACGCACGCAGCAAAAAACAAACACATTAAACTCATATCGTTTGTGCGAAACTTTGGCCATCAGCACGCACTTTCGGCAGGCTACCTCCGATCAACTGGTGACTGCGTAATTACGATTGACGCAGACCTTCAAGACCCACCAGAGCTTATAGATCAGATGATCGAAAAATGGAGAAAAGGATTTAAGATTGTCTACGCAAAACGCACCGAACGACATGAGTCGCTATTCAAAAAGCATACGGCAGCATTCTTCTACAAGCTAATAAACAATCTATCAGACACGCCGGTACCTGAAAATGTTGGTGACTTTAGGCTTCTAGACCGCGTTGTTGTTGAGTTTCTAAATAATTTGCCCGAGCAAAACCTATTCTATCGAGGGCTTGTTGCATGGAGTGGATATCCCTCAACAAACGTTGAGTTTGTCAGACACGAACGACAGATAGGGCAGACTCACTACCCATTTGTCAAAATGCTCAATTTTGCACTCAATGGAATC
>CAYNEP010000121.1:0-2980 GCA_964396255.1 uncultured Gammaproteobacteria bacterium
GATCATAAAGCTCGACTACCTTTTCACACACAGAAACAACGTGCAGAAATGCTTCTTAATTTGAGAAGTGTTGACTATGTAGTACTGCTACCCATCATGAATTCAGATAAGAGATACCAAGAGCTTGTGTATAGAGTAAAACCACATGTTATCGCGGTGAGTGCAGGCGATCCTCTCACCAACAAAAAAAGAGAATATGCAAAGTCGGTGCATGCGAAATTAAAAATTGTCAATCAGATCATTAAAGGATTATCCAGTTCAACTATTACTTCCTATGCTCGTATCTTGCACGATTGAACTTCCCGAGGAAGTGAAAAAGCAAATAGAGAATGAAACGAGAACGATGTTCGATTTGCATCCAGAATATCTATGGTATGACTCGACTGATTACCGCATACCAATCTATTCATGGCCCAATGTAGAAACTGATCTCACAGAAAAGTTGTCAGACAAAATTGCTACTCTTCTATTTGAACAAAAACCATTTACACTCTCCGGCCTACGGTATGCAGTGAAAATTAGTAACAGAATAGATATCGTATTGCAATTCCAGGAGGACAAAAAATGCAGCGATCTCGTCGAATCAATCGAGACATATTTCAATCAGGGCAATTCGTCAAAGTATGTACCTTTATTGCCGGTCGCGCGGTACAAGATACCTTCTAAACAACAATATTCACATTTAAAAAATCGTTTGGAGAAGATAAAGACAGCAGTAGAAATACCAGTGAATTCATTATCTCTTTGTAAAGTGACCGACTTTGGGAATGGCATACGGAAATATGAGGATTTGAAGACAATTAAAATTGAGTATTGAAATGTATTTGTTATTTGAGTTTTGAAGTTTGAATTTTTGGATTATATGTCTCTCACGACCGAAATTCTCCCTGATCGTTCACTTGTTCTCATTATTAGCAGCCCTGGCAATTCCCTCGCTCAAGCAATCACGTCTTACCATACTTCACGAGAAGTGAGAGTTGTGAGCGCAACCCATATTCCACCAAAAATAAACCCTGATGTGAAAACGTGTTTTTGTATGACGAGTATGCCATATCTCGCAGAAGATGCTGTTGCACTCGCAGATATTCCTGAAACGGTGCTTATTGCTTCCATAGAACATCAGCTTACTCACCGTGAACAGCAAGTTATCCAACTCATTAATAGGCACTATCCGCATGTCAAGATTGCATTGATACCCAAGGGGAATCACAACCTGTCGACCATTGTTGAACGACTCATGTATTTTTCTTTTGATGAGAAACTTAAACATACAATCATTACCAGCAGTCCAGCTATCCAACACCCAAAAGTCCCCAAACATCAGGAGTCTGTTCATGAGCGAAAACCAAAATCAATTAAAGATGTATATGTATCGGTCATAAGCAAGCCTGTTCGTTTTATTTTCGTCATAGTTGCACTGATAGTATTCATGCATACAATCTTTCTTGTGCCCCTTGGTATTGCAGTTTTAGGTACAATGTGGCAAGGATCTAGCCTGCTTAAGGCAAGCGGAAGTAATCCCTCTCAACAAGAGATTGTGACTGATCCATTCTCGTATCCATCGGCTGTGCTTTCTTTGTCACAAAATCTGTATGCACCTATCCGTCGAGGCTGGCTATTCATTGGATTGGCCTCATATCCCGAACGAATTTTGGATGTGACGAGTAATTCCATAAAGCTCTATCACCTTGCGAGAAAAATCAGAGAAGAAAGCAGCATTATGATTGCAAAAATGTTTGACCCAAAGTCAGTAGCTCAAGAACAAATCCTTGAGAAAAAGATGGCTCTCATCGATGATCTGCAATCTGCTCAAGATAGTATGCGGCAGATCCGCTCTCAAGTTCCAAAGACATTTCTCAAAATACGGAATCTTGATGTTTATTTTGACGAGTCAGAAAAATATCTCAGTCTGGGTATGAAGCTTCTGAAATCTTTCGATTCTCTATTTGCCAAAAATGGAGAGCGGTTATATGCAATTTTGTTTGCAAATGATCGTGAACTGAGACCCGGTGGAGGATTTATCGGCTCATTTGCACTTGTCAAAATACGTAATACCCAAATTCAGGAGTGGAAAGTGTACGACGTGTACGACGCGGACGGACAACTTAAGGCACGAGTTGCTCCACCCGAACCGATAAGCAAATACCTATCTCAACCTTTTTATTTTCTCCGTGACAGTGCGTTTACTCCCGACACTCCAACCAATGTGGTGGTTGCGGAAGATTTCTTGCAAAAAGAGTTGGGTATTACCAAGCTTGATGGAGCAGTCACTGTTACATTTTCCAGTATCGAGAAATTACTCAATAGTATTGGTCCGGTATATCTATCAGAATTTCAAGATACCATTACTCACGAAAATGTATATATCAAAACGCAGTTATATGCGGAGCAGAATTTTTTCCCGGGGAGCACTCAAAAAAAGAATTTTCTTCAGGCACTTATCACACAGATTCTTTTAGAAATTGGTGAACCGAAAATTGCATATCAAGCGTTAGCCTCTATTCGCGAAAGTCTGGATGAAAAACTTATCACCGCATATTTTGATGATTCTGAGATCCAGACATTATTTGACACTATGTACTGGTCAGGCCGACAACTTGAACCTAGTTGTATTCGCCAGAATGTACCCGTAACGACCGAATGTATACCTCTATATATATTCCCTGTAGAAGCTAATCTTGGAGTGAATAAAGCGAATGCTTTCATAACAAGAGACTATGAAATGAAAGTACGGATTCTTAAAGATGGAATAATCGAATCAGAATTCGTTACCTACTTCACGAATGATAGTCTTCCGAATGTATTTCCCGGTGGTGCTTACAAAAACTATTATCAATTATTTCTCCCCCCTGATGTCACAATCCAATCAATCATGATTGATGACAGTATCGCCACTAATCCCATCATCGAGAAAGACAAATACACACATCTCGGGCTTTGGCTAGAGGTGATACCTCAGGGTAAGAAAAAAGTGAGTATT
>CAYNEP010000122.1:0-2953 GCA_964396255.1 uncultured Gammaproteobacteria bacterium
TTTGTACTTCAGGATCTGCTGAGGTACAAGAATACTCTCTTGATGCAAATGCAAGTATTAGAATCAGTAATTACACTACTGCGACGATGCGATTTGAGCCAGTAAGTCAGATCACAACATCAAATTGCGTTATTGTTGCAGACACAAGGGAAGATAGTTGTTATAAATTGTCAATAGTTGAGTCTGGAATTATAAATGAAGAAAATAAATCGGGACAACTTTGTGCTTGTCCGTAATAAGCTGAATAAGCGCACCAGCCCACACAATCTGTTGGCCTTTAGAAGTAAGGGTTTTTCTATTATTGAGGTTCTAATCTTTACATTACTCTCTTCAATTGTCTTGATTGGCATGAGCTATGCGACGCTTCTATCTGTTGCTAACAGTCGTGCGTCCCAAAATAAAACGCGCTCGACGCGTTACATTGGACAAGCTCAAGAATGGTTAAAGGGTCAAAAAGAGATTGATTGGAATAGGTTCGTTGCGGCGCTCAATGAGGAGACCTATTGTATTAATGATATTCCACTTGTTATTGAAGATTTATCGTTAGTTGTTGGAGCGTGTGAGTCTGATGACTTTAATTTAAATAACTTTAAGAGAGAGCTTATTATTACTGATATAAACTCTGATCAAACTGAAGTAACTTACACCGTAAAAACTTATTGGCACAACGGTCCAAATATTAACACGTCACAAGTTTCAAGCTTACTTGCTCAATGGGAATAAAGTCTATTAATAAACGTGGACTCTTAAATAAGAAAGGCTTTGCTCTGATTGAGTTTGTGGTTGTATTGGCAGTTGTTTCAATTATGTTGCCGGCAATTTTTACGCTCTATTTAGTCTCGATCCAGAATCAACAAAAAGCGAAAATATTAACACATATAAAACAAAATGGCGATAATGCCCTCTCTATTATGGAGAGTCTTATTAGGAATAGAGGGGTTTCTATCTACGACGCTGGTGATAGCACCACAGAGCGCTGCACACAAGCAGGTCAATCGTATGAATTTTTGGAGGGGATTTCGCTTAAAGATAAGTTAGGTAATTTATTTACCTTTGAGCTTGATACCACAGAGTCTGAGTCGCAAAAAATATCTTCAAATTCAGCGGCACTCAACGTCCCTTTAACAGACGATAGGGTTACAGTCACTGGACTTTCATTTATCTGTACTCGCCCTTCTCAGTACGGAGCCCCAATAATCTCAGTCTCATTTACAATTGCCCAAAGGGGTGATCCACAGCGTCATGAACAGGAAGATTCACTTGATTGGGCAACAAACATAAAGCTAAGAAATCAATAAATACATACCTTGTTTCTTACCTTGACAAGGGTGTATCAATTTTCCATACTTGAGTATATGGCATCAGGATATTTTGCGCTTGAATTTGCTGAGGACTCGATACGAGTTGGAGACTTTGAAACAAAAGGCGATGCGTTAGTAACGATATCAGCAGGTATTACTCCCCTTGCACATAACATTTTCGTATCAGAGACTGATGATGTTGTCCGTGCAACTGAGGAGGCAACGAAGAAGTTGCTGACAGATGCAAAGATATCCAAAAAGAATGTAAACATCATTATTCCCGATTCGCAAAGCTATTCAAGGATAATCGAAATGCCCTTGCTTACAGAAAAAGAGCTCGTGTCAGCCATTCGTTATCAAGCTGATCAATTTATTCCAATACCCATCGATAAGGCAAATATCGATGTCGAAGTGCTGCATGAGGATAAGATTAATAAAAAGTTGTTAGTATTGCTTGTGGCAGCATCAAAGTCACTCGTAAGTACGGTTGTCTCAGTAGTTGAGAAATCTGGTCTCTATGCTGAATCTCTCGAGACACAAATGAGCGCATCGCTGCGGCTATTTGAGCATGTAATGGCATTGGCTGCTGCAAAAAACACAGGTACTACACCTATAAAATTTATAATGACCGTTAATATTGGCATAACATCAAGCGCCATATATGTTTTTAACGTTTCGACCCTACTACCAGTTGCAAATCATGTGTTTCCTATGGGACTGGATATTTTTGCAAAAGAGATTAAATCTAATCATCAGCTTGAGGATATCCAGATCCGCGAGCTACTTGAAACCGTTGGGTTTGAACAAGCAAATACATCTTTAAATGTCGCAGAAACGCTTACTCCAGCGTTTAATGATCTCTCGGGTGAGATTGGGCGCTATATCGTGTCACTTCGCGAGAAGTTAAAAATTAACCTCGACTCCTTATTTATTTTTGGAGAGGGTTCCAAACTAAAAGGGCTTGATGCAAAGCTTAAAACAACCACTGGATTGCCTGTATCTGTGTTTGATGTTATTCCTTATATGAGACCTAATCCGGTTGTTGATTATTTCAAAAATGACTGGCCAGTGTTCATACCGGTAATTGGCGCCAATTTGCGTACTTAATTCACTTTTATGGCAAGTTTTAGACATGTTAATTTACTTCATACTAAAGAAAATACAGATAAGAGACGAAGACTCACAAAGCTTGTTAGATATACAATTGTTGGGCTAGGAGTTGTAACGGTATTTTTAGTAGCATCAACGACTGCTGTAAACTATTTCAGAAACAAAACGCTTGATACATTAGTCTCAAATGCAAAGGCCCTTGCTATTGAACTTAATAACAAGCAGCAGGATGGAATATATGCATCAAGTATTAATGCAAAATCTGGCCTTATCAAGACTGCATCTGCCTCAGAGCTCCCATTTGACCAGTTTTATTCACGAGGAATTTCTTTCTTACCATCTGATGTAACAAGTAAATATTTAACCCGAGTACATTTTGATAAGTTTGGTGTTGGAACGTACGAACTCACATTCGAATCATATGAACAGCTAGATTCATTTTTGAAGAATATTGAGAGTATTAAAACTAACGATTCATTTAAGGCGTATAAAATTGGAAAAATTAATATCCAAGAAGGAACTCCATCGGCATCAGTTGTTCA
>CAYNEP010000123.1:0-2907 GCA_964396255.1 uncultured Gammaproteobacteria bacterium
AAAATGAGATAACAGGAAATAAATTTCAAAGAATTCAAAAGGGTATCGGAGAGATTGGGGTTTTGTCACGACTCTTAAATGACGAGGTATATAGAACATTTGCAACAATCTTGGGTATGATCGGCATCTTCCTAGTCCTTAAACCCACATATGTGTTATTTGTGCTAGGTTACTCGTCAGTATTTATTGTGTTGCTACAACATTACTACAATGTCACATCAAAATTACAGGACGAACAAAACAAAGCTATCGAGCAGGCTAGCGGAGCATATGTTGAGGGACTAGGCAATATATTGACCATAAAATCCTCTGGGGCACAAAAGAAATTTGGTAAGGCAATATCAAATGCTGAGATCATTCGTCGAGATTACGAATTTAAAATAAGGAGAATAGGCATACAAAAATGGCAGCTCTTTCAAGCATTAAATGGCATTGCTATGGGAATATTTATGTTTTTTATAGGAATGGATGTTGTGGCAAAATCAATTACCGTTGGCTCTGTTGTGATCTTTTTTGGCTATGCACAACAGCTTACGGGGAACGCAAGTGATATTCTTGGTATCTATGATCAGCTTATCAAAGCCAAGTCTGGCATAGCGCGAATGATGGACATCATGTGGTCTGGAGAAATTGCTGTCAGTGGCAAGCAAAAGTTTCCAAAAGATTGGGCAACAATCACACTGACTAATGTGTCTTTTTCATATCCTAAGTCAGATCAATCTTCACGACCCTCAGACATTTATAACGTATCTCTCAAAATTAATAAGTTCCAGAAAATTGGCATCGTTGGAAAAACAGGAAGTGGGAAGTCGACAATTGCAAAAATTATGCTTGGCCTCTATCCTCTTCAATCTGGTAGCTATTTAGTTGACTCATACGATGCAACACAAATAAGTCACGAACAATTAACAAAGCATATTGCAATTGTTTTGCAAGAATCTGAGATGTTTAACATGTCGTTAAAAGACAATATCACACTTATGAGAGATATTCCAAACGAACTTGTTCTTAAGGCACTTAAGATTGCCCAGCTGAACAATGTTATAGATAATCTACCCGATGGGATCGAGACTATGATTGGCGAGAAAGGCTATCACCTTTCAGGGGGGGAACGTCAAAGGGTGGGAATCGCACGAGCGATTTGCAAAGATCCTGAAATAATCATTTTTGACGAAGCAACATCATCGCTCGACTCGCAAACCGAAAGAAAGATACAAAGCAATCTCGAGAAGTATCTCGAAAAGAAAACCATGATTTTTATTGCACATCGCATCTCAACACTACACAAGACCGATATGATCTATGTATTTAGAAACGGAAGCATAGCTGAAAGAGGAACCTACAAGAAGCTTGTAAATGACACAAAAAGTCTCTTTAGCACGCTCTATAGTAGCCAACATCGCAATCAATCTTAAATCATACCTTGTGCCCGAGGACACTTGAAGGTATAATTACCGATAGGCAAGGTAGCCAAGGTGGTCACGGCGGGCGTCTGAAAAACGTCAGATATCAGTTCGACTCTGATCCTTGCCACAAGAGTATAATAATGATATGAGTGAATCTTTACTCCCCGTTTCACACATTAATATCCGCCAGAGTATCTCATTCGTGTATCTGCGTCTCTTATTTATTGAAGTACTGTTCGCAATTCTCATAGTGTCAATTCATCTCCCCTTCTCGCTATTCACAACTGCAAATTCATTAGTGTTAAATATCCTTAGCATGCAAGGGGTATTGTTTTTTTCAATTCTCACTGTGAAATTTATATTAAATATGTTCGTCATCACAGCGTGGATTAATGAATATTATGAAATTACTCCTACAAAACTAATCCACAGAAGAGGCTTTATCTTCAAGCACGAGGACAGTTTTCAATATACAAACATAAGAAAAATAATGCTCCAACAAGGTTTTATTGGGAAGTTTCTAAATTATGGATCAATTGAGTTTCTCGATTATGCAGATAAGCACTATTACACACTTTATTTTATACACAATCCTCTTCGTTACTATCGACTATTAAATGACATCGTTCCAAACCACGATAATGTTTCAAACACAATTCGCCAAAAGATTATTGAAACAGACACAACCCCTTAATAAGACCCCCTACTATGGTTATCTACCAATTCACATGTGCATATTCCTAGATTGCAGAACGCACCTATCTCAAGTATTCTTACACTAACGATCATATGTATACAAAAAGAAAGAAGGCCACTTTTAAAATACTCTTCCTGCTACTAGGAGGAGTTTTTTTATTAACACTCCTTGGTTTTTACATGAAGACCAACATGTTCTATTCAAAAATTTACACAGGTGGCGCATTTTTCAAAAAGAATGCGGAACCAAAAACTAAATTCAATATTCTCCTTATGGGATATGGAGGCGGGAAACACGAAGGGACGTATCTAACAGACACCATGATGATTGCGCATATTAATACTATTGACAAAACTATTGCTCTTATTTCACTTCCCCGCGATATGTGGGTACCTATTCCGACAAAAAATGATTCGGAAAACTTTCACGCAAAGATAAACAGCGTTTATCAAATGGGCCTATCTCCACGAAATTACCCCTCCATCGAGTCAAAGTATCAAAGTGTTCAAGGTGCAGCAGAACTATTAAAAATAGTACTTAAACGAGTAAGTGGGCTCACCATCGACAACTATATTGCATTGGATTTCGCTGGTTTTGTAAAAGGAGTGGACCAACTCGGAGGAGTAACAGTTAATGTTGATAAAGCATTTGATGACTACAAATATCCAATCGACGGCAATGAAGCTGAGACATGTGGCAAGGAGGGAGAAGAGTTGCAAAAGGCAATTCTGGAGGCGACAGAATCTCCTGAGCTAATATTTCCATGTCGATATGATCATTTGCATTTTGACAAAGGTGAACAAC
>CAYNEP010000124.1:0-2891 GCA_964396255.1 uncultured Gammaproteobacteria bacterium
TTTTCAGCTGAAAGACAGTATTTTTTACTATTGGTGTTTCGTTAATGTAAAGACGAGGACTTTCAAAATCGCTCTTTAATCCATAACCACCTACGAGCATTATCCCTAGTAGTAGTGCTATACTCAATATCCAGATATTTTGGGTTGACAGTTCGTAGGACATTATATCACTGTTTTCTTGCTATTTCTCCAAACTTTGCATATGGCTTGGAGGTTTTTTTACCTAAAGTTTCAAAGACAACTTGCGATATCCTCATCCCAGCATGTAGTTTTACTGGAAATGGAGCAAGGTTAACTATCTCCAAGACCTGATGGTTGTTGCTTCCAGGTTGGATCAATGCGCTTGTTATGTGTATTACTAAACCCATCCTTGCAAACCTGCTGCGGCCCTCTAATTTACCCATTACATCTGAGGAGAGTGTTATTTTTTCGACTGTTGTTGCAAGGCACATTTCTCCTGGCTTGAGAACTATTTCTTTTGAGTATTTTGTGTTGAACGATTTTTGGAAAGGAGTTTTTGACAGATCTACTGTTTTTCCCATCAGTTCTTTTTTGAAAAACTCCCATTTGTCACTAAGTGTAAGATCCACGCTTGCCCCGCCAATCTGAGAATCTTCTAGCGGGCTTATCTTTATTTTGCCCTTTTTCATCATCTGTTTAATCTGGACGTCGCAGAGGATCATGTTAGTTTAATGACGTCTGATCTTTTTAGGGCTTGTGGTGGCATATTTATTGACTTGTGACCTACATTTTCTTGTGTTTGATAAGGTAAAATCCATTTCTGATGAGATCTCTGCTCGCTCTAGTCTAATCAGACAATTAGCACGGGATTTACGTACAAACAAGAAAATAGAAATCTACACTTCGAATAAAATTCAACTCAATTTTTCTGTTGCTGCAGTTGATGGGGGAATCCTGTCAAGCCGCATGCATGGGATTGATCTTGTTCTTTTCCGTGCTGTTGGAGTTTGTTTTAAGTATAATGATTCACGACTCGAATCATTTTCATATGTTCCAGAAAAATATCCCCAATCACAGTTTGAATCTTCCTCATTTCTTGATGAGCATGAAGCCCTGGTTTTCAAGTCTTTACTAAGGTTAAAGTCTGAACTATCTGCAGCTCTTTTAACTATCGAAAAGTTCTCACCATCTGTTTTCCTCTTTGATGGGTCATTACTTCCGCTTCCAAATGACCGAGTAAATAAGGATAGTAAACTATACTCACTTTATCTGGAAGTAATTTCACTCTACAACCAGTTATTTGCGCTTTCAATAGAAAAAAAATGCATCCTTTGTGGGGTGATAAAAGATTCTCGCTCTAATCGGGTTGCAAAATCATACTCAATTGATTCATCTGATACTGTGCTGTGCAATTTCCTTCTAGAAGAGGGTGAACGGACTGCTGACCTAAGTTATGGCGAATCGGATAAGCAGATTGAGAACTGTCAAAATGTTCGATTTTTCTACACAAAGCCATCAAAAAATGATCTCCCACTTAGAATCGAATATCTCTCTTACGATGGGGTTACTATTGAAGCTGTTTCTTCTTTGATACATTCTCTCTCTTCGATAAATGACCGTTTTGGCTACCCGCCAATACTAGTTGAGGCTGACATGTGCGCTACAATGGATGGCAAAGAAATGGAATACATCCTAGAATCACTACGCTCAAGTGATGTTTCAGATTTAAGAAGAAATTCAAGACCTTTTAGATGAAAAGCATCGCAGATCTGAAGATCTGCTTGCGAGTGAAGGGCATAGTCTGTCTTTTGTAGTTTGTTGTTAGAAACAAATATCTAACATCAGCGACATTTGACTAAGCAGCAATAATTGCCTTGCTCCATCATTAGGATAAGAGACATCCGTTTCATTAGACTTCGCGTGCTTTGCAGCCCGCTTGTCTATATCGTTTCTGTTACGCCTCTCTGATCCTTAGAATCATATCCTTCATAGAGGACAGAACTTCCTCCCGACGAGCGACCATAAGGTCGCGGAGTCCGGTAGTCGCTTGCCCCTCACTCGAATAAATATCTCAGCATTGTTTTTAAAAACCGTTCTACATACATTTACATGAAAATAAACAATTATTTGCTTAGGTGAAATGAAGTTGTCTGAAGATCGGTTTGATTTAGGTGCAGAAGTATCTAGCTATAAGGCAGAGCGGAGCTGGAGATCTCCCGGTGCCATTCTCAAGCGAATTCTTGAGACTTTACAATCAGTTCTAAATAAACCTGCAGGTGCTGCTGGAGCTCTTCTTCTTGCTGGTGCTTTTGTAATCGGTTCTTTTTACTCTAAGCCACACCGGCCTTCTAGACAAAATGCTCATGTAGCAACAAGTCCTGCCCGTCCATCTTCTGTTCCGGTCCATCTAGATCATCTTGATACTGTTGCAGACTTGCGTGCCTACTACACAAGAGTCAAAAATATCGATACTACTGGGATAAATATTTCAAAAGTTGAAGTCGATCCGCAATTATTAGTCAGATACAGAACTAATCTTAATCGTCCTTCTATCATGGCAGCGTATGATCGAAACCCACCATCTCTTTTCCTTATTGAGGGGCTCGATAATATTCAACGGATCTGTGGCTGGAGATTTGCTGGCGGTTGTCAACTTCCAGGTACAAATGCCATACTTTTATTAAGTATAGAAACTCATCTTGCACAAATGCACGAGGTCACTCATTATCTTTTTGGCCTTGTAAATGACCGCTTTGTAAGCACTGCTATTGATGTTAGCTGTAATGGACAAACAGCTCCTTTTAACACCCGTATTGAGGAGGGCGGAACTGAATTTGTTACTCAACAGGTAATAAATGGAAGAATGGACAATCCACGCTATCCATTAGAGACTCAAGCTATTGCAAGTGTTGCTGATATTGCAGGGCCGC
>CAYNEP010000125.1:0-2863 GCA_964396255.1 uncultured Gammaproteobacteria bacterium
TAAGGATCTTAGAAAACTTCTAACACGAGCAAATAATGTCATGGATGAATTTGAGAAAATAGGATCGGGTTTGTCGCAGGGATACTCTGAAGTCTCGTCGTTTGTATCTGGAATTGGGAAGCTCTTTCAAGTTGTTGAGTTAGTGACAAAATCAAAGAAGAAAGATAAACATGACCGCTAATACCCATCATGTGCGTCCGGGGATGAGTAACTTTTGGACCGGTTTTACGATCGGAGCAACGGTTCTTTTCTTTTTGGGTACAAAAAAAGGCAGAAAAACTTTGCAAGAGCTTATGGATTTTGCCCAAAATCTAGAGTCCAATATCGATGATCTTGTCGAATCATCAAAAGACTTACCAACAGGTAAAAATAAAATCGTTGAGGGAGCAACTAACATAACTGATCTGATCTCGCGCATTCAGTCAGTTCTTCCAGAAGGACGAGAGGTGAGAAAGTTTTTTGAAAAGGGTGGGAAGCCTCTAAAAAGTACTTGACTTTGTTTATGGTGTATTGTATAGTAACGTGACTTTTAAGCATGAGGATCTTTCTTTTAAGATGATTCATGCTGTTTAAGATAGGCCAACATAAGGATTGGTCTATCTATTTTTTTGATAAAAAATACTAATTGTCGGCCTCTTTAAAACTAACAGATGACAACTGCAACTAAAAAAACTAGAACTACTGCTTTTCCAAAACGAATCTTCCACGGTCAGATTGATAAACTTGACGAACTCGATCTTATTGAGATTCAGAAAAATTCCTGGTCAAAGTTTCTCGATGGGGGCATTAAAGGAATTCTTGAGGAGTTTTTTCCTATTGAAGACTATACAAAGAAAAACTTTACACTTGACCTTATAGATGTTTTTTATGGTGAACCACGTTACACTCAAGAAGAGTGTGTAGAAAAGAAACTCACCTACCAATTCCCTGTATATGCTAAGGTTAAGCTCTTAAATAAGAAGAAAGAACAAGAGAAGATTCAAGACGTTTACTTCTTTAACCTCCCAAAGATGACTGATCGAGGAACGTTTGTTGTTAGTGGAATTGAGCGTTGTGTTATTGGGCAAATAGTACGAGCGCCAGGAGTTTATTTCACTGCCGAGGTTGACAAGAATACTGGGAGTACTGTGTACAATGCTGAAATTCGTCCATACATTGGGGCATGGCTAGACCTAACTATTTCAAAGAACAATTTGATTGAAGCCAAGATTAACAAGAAGAGGAAATTCTTAGCCACTGCATTTTTGAGAAGTTTTAGAAACATGTCAGATTCTGAGGTCATTAATCTTTTTTCAGGATTAGACAAGGCATTGGTTGAAAAATACATACTTCCGACTCTTGAGAAGGATAGTGCAAAGACTAAGGATGAGGCAGTATTGGAGATTTATAAGAAAATCAGACCAGGTGAGCCTCTTGTTTTGTCAACTGCCAACGAGACACTTAATAATTTGTTCTTTAACAGCAGAAGATACACACTTGAAAACGTTGGGCGATACAAAGTGAACAAAAAGTTAGGTCTCGATATTAAGATTGAAAAAGAAAACTTTATATTAACTCAGCAAGATGTCGTTGAGATGATGACGTATCTTATCAATCTCACTGTCAAGAAAGGCAACTTCGATGACATTGATCATCTAGCAAATAGACGAATTCGCGCTGTTGGAGAGCTTATTGGCATGTATGGTATTCGAGTTGGCATGGTAAGAGCCGAGCGGGATATTAAAGCTCGAATGAGTATGACTATGCCAGAGGGAGAAGTTCTGCCATCGCAAATTGTCAATAGCAAGGCTGTGGCAGCTGCTATTAATTCTTTTTATAGAACAAGTCAACTTTCAACAATTGTTGATCAAACAAATCCATTATCTGAATTGGATAACTTAAGGCGACTAACCGTTGGTGGTCCAGGCGGTATTGCAAAAGAAAGAGCATCATTCTCAATTCGTGATATTGCATCGAGTCAATATGGACGTATCGATCCGATTAGATCACCTGAGGGTCCAAACATTGGTGTGGTTTCATACTTAGCCCTGTATGCAAAGGTCAATGAGTTTGGACTCCTCGAGACACCATATAGAAAAGTTGTCAAAGAGAAGAAAGGTTCAAAAGTATTGGTTAAAGTGCTAAATGATATTGAATATTTACAGGCCGATGATGAGGAACAATACTACATCACTCATGGCGGTGTTAAGCTTGATGAGAATAACTTAATAATTGAAGATAGGGTTACCGCACGATATAAAGGTGATGTTATTGAAGTTGATTCAGATAGAATTGATTATATTGACTATTCTCCTAGACAGGTTGTTGGTTTATCTGCTTCATTGATTCCATTTTTACAACACGACGAGGCAACGCGATCATTGATGGGGTCAAACATGTTCTGTCAAGCGGTTCCTTTGGTGCTTCCGTCGTCCCCCGTTGTTGGAACCGGAGTCGAGCAAAAAGTAGCAACAGGTTTGAAAAGAACTGTTTTAGCTGAGGAACCAGGTATTGTGGAATACGTTGATGCAAAAAAGGTTACATTAAAGGGAGACTCAGGTAAAAAGTACGAGTATAAACTTGATCGATTTGTAAAGACAAATCGGGATGTAGTTTTTGATCAATCACCTAGAGTAAGCCTTAACCAAGTAGTTAGTAAGGGTGATGTTTTGATTGATGGTCCATCGACACAATTTGGCGAATTGGCCGTTGGTCAAAATCTCATTGTTGCATATTCATCGCTTGATGGGTTTGGGTATGAGGACGGCTTTGTCATATCTGAGCGTGTTTTACGACGAGATTTACTAACGTCCATGTCAATGGAAGAGTTTGTAGCTGATGTTGTTGATACTAAGCTTGGACCCGAGGAATTAACAAGAGATAT
>CAYNEP010000126.1:0-2860 GCA_964396255.1 uncultured Gammaproteobacteria bacterium
TTTTCAATTGCGAATCCTGTGGTGAGCTGGTCGAATCCATGCGAACTGCGAATTCCGAATTGTCACCTTCCTTATTTAGAATTGAAAAAGTTCTTTCGATCTCTTTTGATTTCTAGTTTCGAAAGCATAGCGTGGTATTGGAATCCCCATTTTTCTATAAAAGTGTAACTCTTTTTTCTGAAGCTTATAGGACTGTTGTATTTTTCCATCAGTTAAAACCAGCTCACAAAAGTCATCTTCGACCTCGTCAATTCGATCAGGAATTTGTACCTTTGTTGTGGTTATTGGGTAAACCTTTGCTGGCTGCCAATGCACATGCAGCTTTTTGCCATCCTCTTCAGCAAGTGGAAAGTACTCCTGTGCAATGGTATCAACATACGGGTAATCAGACATGCTCATCGGGAAAAAGTTACCCCATTCGCCTGTTGTTTTCATGTGAGCAATAATTCTGGGCACTAAGTCTTCATATTCCGCCTTCGTGTATTGTTTATTCAAAATACAATAAGCCGCTCGTCTGGGAAAACCAATACAACCAAACATCTTCTCACAATTAAAAATATAGGCAGAGTACATACAGTCAACTGGTTTTGTCGCCATTTGACAGAATTGATTGTTATAAGAGTGGAGACCAAGAGCCAAGCATCGATAGTTGAGCGCACCTTCTATCGCTGTCGCTACACTGAAAGAATCTTTAAGCCGCTGACACCCATAGCAGTCTTCCAAATCTTCACTGCCTTTAATAAAAAAGCTGTTACTACATTTTTGAGAGTTTTCAATATATTGACCGCTACAATCATCAGCATTTACCAAAGAATTGTATACATACCCAGTACTCACAATAAAACTGCGCCACTGCCCTTTGAACTTTTCAACCGCCATGTAACTGCCTAATTCAAACTGCTTCATTAGTTGTTCATATTCCTCTTTAGAATACTGCTTATTCCAGATACAATATGACTTATGATCTAAGCCCACACAGCCGAAACAGTCAGTGCAGTTCTTGCAGCCATACAAAAAGGCGGAATCACGACAATTCACACTGTGCATAGCCCAACGCAGATTGTAACATTCTTGAACATTAACGCATTCGTAACATAATTGACTGCGCATCACATACATACAGTCCACCACATCCTTGCAAGAATAAATTTTCACGCCATACATACAATCCTCATTCTCGAAACAACCAAAAGTGTAATAACAATTCTTCACACTCAAACAGAGATTCACATATGGGCTATTTTCGGCATTAGCACCAATCTTCCCTTCACGCGGCACCAATTGGGACAATTCAGCAAACTGTTGAAAGAAAGATTTGCTAAAATCATATGGCCGCCCATAAAGCAACGGATCATTATCATCACTTAACCACACCTCCCTTTCGTATACGGGAAAAGGTGTATTGGGCCGATAAATACTAATGATATCTTGCCCCGTCTTATCACATTTGCGCGCGAACAAATTAGTTTCATTGCGAAAAGCAAACATTTCACGAAAACGCTCCAGGGGAGAAATGGTGGGCAAGGGAATACCTCGTTCTTCGCAATAAGTCCGCTCCGCCTCACTCACTTCAAATTGTTTCTGACTGCGTATACAGATAGGCATAAGCAAAGAGGTGTTTACAAAAGCAAATCAAAAATCTCCGCAGTGCGCAAGCACTTAGCTTCATACTACGCCACCATTAATCATTACCTTCCTTTAGACAAGCGGTTTTGCAAACTCTTCTTCTTGTACTTCTTCTTTTGGTGCTGGTTCGCTACCTACCTGGCTCCAGCGAGCTAGCTCTTCCTCAACCAGTTTTCTTGGTTTGCCATAAGTACGCCGTGAGTTTTCAATAATTTGCTCACGGAAGTTTTTAGCTGGATAATTCATCTTAAGCGTCTTGCCAGAAAAAGCATCCCGAGTTTCACCATCAATAGACATCTTAATATAAAACTCTTGTACACCGAGATTAATAATATCTCTCACTTTAAATACTGGTGTATATTCTTTCTCCAAAATTACCGCATCATCAGCTCCCACGCGGAAGTTAATAATAGAACCAACATTACCAAACACCGTAGCTCGCAAAGCTGGTGAGAGCTGTGCCATAAACTGATGAGCTAAAGTGACTGACAAACGATATTTACGGGCTTCAGAGAGGATTTGCTCAAAAGTATCAGTGGCAAAGTTTTGAAACTCATCTACATAGAGATAAAAGTCTTTGCGTTCGCTTTGAATCATATCAGCACGACTCATAGCCGCTTGCTGAATCTTAGTAATGAGCATCGCACCCAGCAAGTTGCTATTTTCATCACCAAGCAAACCGCGCGAGAGTTTAACCAGCAAAATCTTTTGCTCATCCATGATTTTACGCAGATTAAGCTTGTTTTCTGGCTGACCTACCATGTTACGGATTAAAGCTGTAGAGACGAACTGCCCTACTTTGTTGAGTACCGGCATAATCGCTTCATTATCAAACTTCTCACTCCAACCTGCAAACTCATTTACCCAGAAATTCTTCACCACCGAGTCCTCAATCCTCGCTACAATTTTCTGACGATAATTCTTGTCAGTCAGCATTTTTACAATACTCAACACCGTTGTATTAGGCGAGTCTAACAAAGCCAAAGTGGTATAACGCAATACATGCTCAAGACGAGGGGTCCAGTTGCTACCAAAAAGCTTTTTAAAGATTTCAATAAAACCAATAGTAACTCGCATCTTGTATTGGGGCTCCACTTGTTCAAGCGGATTGAAAGCAATGGGATACTCCGTATCAGATGGATCAAAGTAAATCACATCCTTGAGACGATGCTCAGGAATATTAGCAACAACATCATCAATCAGATCGCCGTGAGGATCCATGACACCCAAACCA
>CAYNEP010000127.1:0-2856 GCA_964396255.1 uncultured Gammaproteobacteria bacterium
TGCGTCCTCCCTCTAATGTAATATCAGTGGCACCACCTGAGAGTGAGTCAATACCTTCAAAGGGAAGTGATAAGTCACGCAATGCATATGCATTTCCTTTTGATACTGCGTCATAGCGAATAACCACGTTTGTTCTTTCAGCGCCAATTTGTACCTGCCCAACGTTTGCTCCTAATAATCCTTGTTCCAGCTCTTCTGCAAGTTCACTTGCTGATACTTTATAGTTTGCCAACTCACTTTTATTAACATAGATTCTAAACTCAGGAACGAGTACTTCCTTTTGCACTTGAGGATTTTTGACATCGGTATTTTTAGCAAATTCTGCCCGTACTTGCTCGGCTGTATTTCGAAGATCTTGCAAATCATCACCAAACACTTTTACAACAATTGGTGCTCTAACTCCTGATAATAATTCTTCGACTCTATGAGTAATAGGTTGACCAATAGAATAATCGGCCCCAGGATACGTATCTAAAATCTCTTGAATCTCGGCAAAGAATTCTTTTGTTTCACCTTCAAGTCCTTGTTGAAAGGTAACCTGTATTTCACTCGCATTAGCCCCTGAGTCATGCGGATCAGCACCAGCACGTCCTGTTAAGTGACTGACTCTCACTACACCTTCTATTTTTTTAATATCATTTTCAATTCTGGTTGCAAATCTATTTGACGTATCAAGATCCGTGCCAACAGGTAAAACAACAGATACTGTTGCAGAACCTTCATTAAACGGTGGAATTCCTTCTCTGCCCGCAAGAGAAAACATAATCATAGAAGCAATTACAGCAAGTGTTGTCACTCCTACTAAGAGAGATGAATTCCGTATGCCACCTAAAATAAGCGGAGACATTTTCCGTTTTATAAACTGTACAAATCTTGTTTCATGTTCAGCTTCTTCTTTGATAAGAGATTGCTGCTCTCCCGTTAACGAATCAGATTTTTTACGTAGAAGAACATAGGACAATGCAGGTGTGACGGTAATTGAAACGATAAGTGATGCAATTAAAGAGACGATATAGGCAGCTCCTAAAGATGCTAGTAATCTTCCCTCAACACCTGGGAGAAAGAATAAGGGAATGAATACAATGACAACGAGGACAGTTGCATAAACAATTGAGTTTCTAACTTCAGTTGACGCTTGATAGACAACATTCATATATGAACCTTTGCGCCCATTGTTGCGCCAATCACGCAACCTATGGTGGATATTTTCAACATCAACAATTGCATCATCAACTAGTTCACCAATAGCAACCGCTATTCCGCCTAGGATCATGACATTGATTGAGAAACCTGTGAACCTAAATATAATTGCTGTTACTAAAATACTCAGAGGAATTGCAGTAAGGGTAATAAACGTAATTCTGATATTTAATAGAAAGAGAATTAAGATAATAACAACAAAGAACGTACCATCTCGTAATGCATCGATAACGTTTTTAAGCCCTTGATTAATAAACCACTCTTGTCTGAATAAATCATTCTCTAGCTTTACTCCTTCAGGGAGTGAATTTTCAATGCCACCAAGTGCTGCATCGACATCCCTGGTAACTGTTAACGTTTCAGCGTCTGGCTGTTTTGCGACTCGCATGACAACACCTGGTCTTCCATCAACACTTGCAGCTCCTCTAATGGGACTAGGAGCTTCTACAAGACGAGCTACATCACCAAGACGTACTGCTCGACCATCATCGCTCTTTACTATAATTTCCTCAAGCTCTGTAACGCTTTTGGCATTGAGCATGATTCGTATTGGATATTCTTTTCCTCCTTGTACTAAAATTCCTCCACTTTTATTAGAGAGAGTTCCTTCAACTGCTGTCGCAATATCCTCAGTCTTCAAGTCAAATTTTTTCATCACCTCAGTATTAAGATTGACTTGCCATTCTTTGACGTCTCCTCCCATAACAATGACATCAGAAACTCCAGGGACACGAAGTAATGCAGGCCTAATTGTCCAATCAGCAAGACTGCGCAGCTCCATTGAGCTGGTTTTTAATGTTTCATCAGTTAACCCAACCCACATAATCTCACCCATTATTGAAGAAACGGGACCAAGAACTGGTCTTGCGCCGTTAGGAAGTTGTAGATTAGCAAGTCTTTCTTGTATAATTTGTCGATTGCGGTAGATATCTGTACCCCATTCAAATTCTGCATTAACGATTGCTAAGCCAAACGAAGCAGAACTTCTCACCCGTGTTACCCCTGGTGCTCCGGCAACGGCTGATTCAACTTGTCCGAGGATGAGTTGCTCTACTTCCTCAGCTGCCATGCCTTCACCTTCGGTAAAAACAGAGACTGTAGGTTTATTGATATCTGGTAGGACATCAACTTTCATTGTGGCAAGACTCCAAATCCCGGCAACTGCTATGGCAGCAGTAAAGAGGAAAACTAAGATATAGTGTTTTAGAGAAAATCTAATGATTGCATCAAACATAATAAAATATAACTTTTTTGGACAAAAAAAATACCTCCCAAATTGGGCAGATTCTAAACGAGTTAGAAATGACACCGCAAGTCAGGAGGTAATTAACTCTTAATTATGCGGTTCATCTTCAGCATGAGGTGTAGTATCAACATGATCTTCACCAACTGCTGCAGGTTTTCGTTCGGTACTTGTTGTCACGCTTGGATGTGGTGTCAAATCCTCGTGAGGTTGTGACTCATCTATTGCGTGTGGTGTGACATCAACATGTGGTTTAGATTCATCTTGATGTGTATCACCTTCAACATGTGCTGTACCATCCTCATGAGTTGTCGATGCTTGTTGTACATCTCCTTTTCCTGACATATTAAGAAAAGCAAATGCTCCACCGGCAGCGATGAGTATGAGTACAACAACAATGACAATAATTACTG
>CAYNEP010000128.1:0-2814 GCA_964396255.1 uncultured Gammaproteobacteria bacterium
GAAAACCCACCATATAATACAGGTACAATCCATAACCAAGATGGATGGCAAAGTGCTGGGGCCGCGGGGTCTGGATGTGCTCAATATGACCATGCGGTGGCTGCTCAAGCACTTTATCCAGCTTTTCAAAACCAATCGTTACGAATTTCAAATGCAGTAACGAGTGGATGTTTTGGGGATAATACCTTTGCAAAACCGCTTACGGATTCTGTCGGCGAGACGTCGTCTACAGCAGGTTCTTACCCCGTAGGTAATAAGCAAACTCATTTTGAAGCGCAATTCAGTATTGCATCTGCAGTTCCCGGTGCTCAACAGCCAGGACTTGCCATGTCTGTCTCTCCGGATCGAGGAGATGGTTCTCGGATGAGTTATTTGAGATTCGAAGATGGTGTTGGCGGTATTAATGTGTTCTTTGTGGATGTTCAAGGGACCAGTAATCCTGCAAATTTTGTCGAAACTCAAGTAGGCACTAATCTTAATAGAACAGTTCCTCATACTATTAAGTTAGTTATGGATGTTGTTGATGGCCCATCAAATGACATAGTGAAAGTATATATTGATGGATCACTCGTACATACTGGAACGAGCTGGGAAAATTATTATCGATATGATTCCGAGTCGGCTGCTGAACAAAGCCCTCGGATTGTCCGTACGATGATATTCCGGACAGGAGGAGCTGCGGTTCCTGCAAATGCAGGGAAAGGTTTTTTGATTGATAACTTAACACTTCAATCAGTGCTCACTCCACCAGCAATGCCTACCAATTTTACTGGAACAGCTACCAAAGGGTATGTTTCAGGGGCGCAAAGTATGACGCTCAATTGGCAAGATAATGCGAGCAATGAAACTCGATATGAGATTCGGTATGCAAAATTGTATGGAGTTGGAGTAAAGTATGCCATACTTCCTGCTAACTCAACAACGTTTACTCTGAATGGGTTGAATTACCGAGATTATTACACATTCTGGGTACAAGCGTGTAATTCAGCAGGTTGTTCAGGATATGCCGGGCCGATTAATTTAATAATTGTAGCTCCTTAAGAGCTGTCACGTAATAGAGCCTAACATGTTGTGTGCTAGGCTCTATTTTTGTGATCAACGCATTTGTAAATTGTTGTTTGGTGTGGTATAGTACTCAGCTCCATGGTATTTCAAACATACCGAAAAACCGCAGCTTTACTTCTCTCTGCTCTCTATGTGTTCTTTATTGGATTTGGTCATCTCCCGCTTAATTTTGGCGCGACCGTCTTTTTTATCTCCTGGTATACGGTAATTCTGATTCTGGCTCATATAGAACAAATTCATATCCACCTCAAGCTGTATACTGTTGTTTTGCTTGGGTTTGTTTTGGCAGTCTATCTTTCCATTACCTCAAACCCATTACTCGTCCCCATTACGTATGTGTGTAATTTATTTGTGCTCTCATTATTGCTCATTACATTTAATCAACGAACCTTGTTTCCCCTATCGGCGACTCGATACTTAAGGAAGCTTTGGGATTATATTGATATGGTTGTCAGAGGGTTTTTTAGCGGAAATCAATTCCATTCGTACTTTAGTTGGAAGGGATCTGATCGAAAGATTTCCTGGCCTCACAAAAATTATACCTTGGGTCTCATAATTACGCTTCCGATTCTGGCTATTTTTAACAAGTTGTTTATTTCAATTAATGCAGATTATGCATATTTTATTGATCACATCTGGCTTTCGATTTGGCATGTGTTGGTCTATATCTTTAACATTGTTGTGATCTGGAAATTGATTACAACCGGCGTTCTGGGATATGTTGCTTATAGTATTCTTCAGCCGTATTCTGAGGAAAAACCGCTTGTATCAAGCCAATCATACATCGCGCTTCAAATTGTCAAAGTCTTACTTGTTTCAGTAGTTTTACTCTTCTGTCTTTTCTCAGTGTTTCAATCTCAAACATTGTTCATGAGACTTGGATCACTGCCGTTTAAAGAACTATCGTTGTATACCCAGCATGGGTTCTGGCAACTGCTTATTGTCTCAGTGCTCGGATTTGCCCTAGTCAGTACGCTGTTTCGGTTTGCTGGCAAAGCGTTATGGGACCATGTCTCAAATAAAATCTTGGTTGGTATATTTTTAATTGAATTACTTTTGATTTGTTTATTTACTTACCACAAACTTTTCTCGCTTCAATATTTCTTTGGTCTCAAAGATCAACGTGTTTTGGCTACCGCCGCAGTTACCTTGATTTCCATGACATTTGTGCTATTGCTTGGCAAGCTCCTCGGCAAAATACGATCTTCAACTATTTTTACGTTCCAGATGTTTGGATTGCTTGCGGTGATTCTTGGATTGAATGTGGCAAATTTGGATGGGGTTATTACGACAACTCGACCAATTCGATATGTGGTTGATGGAAAACAATACAAAGATTATTCATATTTGTTGACCAATTCATACGACAACAATTCATCTTGGCTTGGATTGATGAGAGAATTTGAAAGGAGTGACGTGAAGTTTCCGCACAATTACTACTGGGGAAATTATCATTCACTCTGTGATGTCCCATTTTTAGAGAATCACTGGAGAGTTTTAGATAGAAAATACTCAGGTAAAGACCGTCCTTTTCTTCAATCTCTAAGTCAATTTAATATACATGAATATCAAGCATATACGCTTATTGTGAATCACCGCCTGGAAATCAACAATTTTACTCGGAGTGTGTATGATACCTGCTATGAACAACGGACAGGTATAAGTTTATAGGGTTTTTTTTTCAATCTCTTCCATTCTTGATTTAACAACTTTCTGAATAAGTGTATATGGAATTGGTTTATTTAAGGG
>CAYNEP010000129.1:0-2807 GCA_964396255.1 uncultured Gammaproteobacteria bacterium
CATTCTTTACTGCTATTCTATTCCCAATTTATCTTGGCATAAGCTACTATTCTGCAAAAAAATGGGGACTTGAAGAGGTTAAGAAAAACGCCATTGAAGACTCTCTTCGAGGTCGACTTCAAGAGGCAATTTCAAACATCAAACTCATCAAAGCCTACACAACAGAAAAACAAGAATATTCATATGTTGAGAAAGGACTCTCTGAATCAAATGTCATCTACGCACGTCAGAGTCAAACATTTCATATTTTTGACTTCTTAAGAAACGCGAGCTTGAACATTATTTTGTTATTTATCAACATCATCGTTTTCTCAGAAACGTTTAAGGGAAATTTGTCTATTGGCGAGATGGTTTTAATCTTGCAGCTCGTTGATCAAGCAAGGCGACCACTTTTTGCAATGTCGTTTATTTTGTCACAAATTCAATTTGCTGAGGCTGGTTCTAAAGAGTTTTTTGAAATATTGGATCTTCCTTCAAAAGAACTTTTTGACAAACAAGATAAATCGAACTCTTCTATTACAAATCCATCGATTCGTTTTGAAAAAGTATCTTTTAAATATGAGACTTCGAAAGAGGTATTATCTGACGTTTCATTTACAATTGAACCCAATCAAACCGTTGCGCTCGTGGGACACTCAGGTGCAGGCAAAAGCACAATGGTCAACCTAATATGTAAATTCTACGAACCAACAAGTGGCAAAATCTATATTGACGGCCACGATTATAATGAAATCTCACACGAGTTTGTACGTCGGCATACAGGATTAGTTTTTCAGGAGAATGAGCTTTTCTCGTCAACTATTAAAGAGAATGTCGCTTACGGCAGTAATGCAACCCAAAAACAAATAATCGACGCGCTTGAAAAGGCAAATGCATATGGGTTTGTGAAGCGACTTCCTCAGGGGCTTGATTCAAAGATAGGGGAGCGGGGAGTGAGATTATCTGGTGGCCAAAAGCAGAGAATCCAAATTGCCAGAGCAATCCTGCGCAACGCGCCGATTCTAATTCTTGATGAGGCAACATCTTCTCTTGACTCACGATCTGAAGTTGAGGTCCAAAAGGGATTAGAAAACCTCATGAAGGGACGACTTGTTGTGGTAATTGCGCATCGATTCTCAACTATTCAAAATGTCGATAAGATACTCGTCCTTGATGGTGGAAGAATCGTCGATCAAGGAAGCCCTAAGGAATTAGCAGAGCGAAAAGGTATTTACCGCGACTTGCTTAAATATCAGGTTGAGGGGAATCGAAAATTATTGGAGAAATACGAGATTTACTAAGAATGGTACCTTCTGGCTTCGATAAGCTTCAATTTGTTTACAAGAATCTGACATATGATTACCTTTATGCAAAAAAGAGCGACAAAACAATTCTTATCTTGCCTGGATTTAGCGGCACGCACGTTGATTTTGAAGATCTATCAGCGCATTTAATTGATGACTACTCAGTTGTGTTATGCAACTATCCCGGATGGGGCGGAGCACCACCACTAAAATTAGAGTCTCATACTATCCAGGAATACTGTCAGTTTATTGAGTCACTTTTACAAGAACTTAAGATAAAAAACCTCATTCTCGTTGGGCACTGCATGGGAGCACTACTTGCAATTAATCTATCTCAAATAAAGAACATAAAGATAAGTCATGTCTTTTTACTTAACCCTCCTTACGAAAAAGGTTCGTTAATATTTGAAATATTAAAGTATATTGGATTGTTTAGCACTCGTGTTAAGGATCCTTTTAAGGAGCCTTTCTTCTTTTGGAGAAATAAATTTATTACATTTATCATGTCATTAAAAGTCTTCAACTTTGACTCAACTAAGAAACGCTTGCGGTATGCATTCCGAAATGCATTTTTAAATAAAGAAAATGAAACAGTTGCTCGTGAAAATGCGATTAGTTTTTATACCTACAATTGGAGCACCATCTCAACTATCGAGTTGCCCTTGCATATATTCTATAGTGGAGAAGATTTTATTGTTTCACAAAAAGACATTGAAAATCTTGCCCTCCTTGCGCCAAAACAGACTACATATGATTTATTTAAAAGTAATGGACATTTGCTACCTCTTGAGTCACCTATAAAAACTGCCAAAGTTATCAAGAGTTATCTTCAAAAGTCGCACTGAGCTCTGCAAAGCCTTGTCCTCGAATAATAAGTTTTGGATTAGCTTCAATAATGCTTTTTGCTTTTGCTAAATACTCCTGTGCTCGAGCTCGATCATGATTTTTTAGAATTTTTGCAATCTTCATATATGCCCCAGACAGCCAAACATCACGCTGATGATCTGTAGCGCCCTGGGCATTCTCAAGCTCGGAAACTGCTTGCACAAGTCGGTCAAGCGCACTCACATCGCCCGATAGATACGCACAGTTTTCTAAATGAACCTTCACATCTGCAAGCACTGCAGGTGTCCCGTGTTTGTCGGGGGTGTTTTGTCCTACTTCATCATGAGCTTCCTTATATAGAGAAATTGCAGCTTCATACTCATGTAATGCGTCGTAAGCTTTGGCAAGATTGAACAATGGAATTCCAAGAGCACTACGATCGCTACAATTTCTTGCAATCTCAACCCCAGCCTCAGCAGTAGTTTTGGCCGAAATTAACCACCCCTTAAATCCATCTCGACGATATAGATGCATAAGTGTGTTGTATCTCATTGAGTGAGCTTCGGCAAAACCCAAATCATCTTTATCATTCGCATACGCTCCAAATGCTCGATCAATAGCAACAAGGGCCCCAATAAAATCTTCGCTCTCCTGCGCATCAAGTGCGTCTTGATGATATCGTCTTCCTTCAGATAGTTC
>CAYNEP010000130.1:0-2784 GCA_964396255.1 uncultured Gammaproteobacteria bacterium
TCATATAATTTCTGGTAATCAGTAACGTATACCCCATCTAATGTGAGTGATGATGGTTTTATCAACATTAAACCATTATGAAAGATTTAATGGCATAAATCAATGAATCTTAGTTGTTTATTGAAAAAATATTTGTTAAACTATGTTTAACTTAGTTAAATCATCTATGAGGAAAACAAAAGTAGTTGGGTTTTCTATACCACCGGAACTCTATAAAAAGTTTGAGTCAACACTTAAAACGACTTATAAGACTAAAAGCGAGTTGTTTAGACACATGCTCAACTCATACCTAGAGCTATCTGAGACAATTGGTGAAAACAAAGATACAAATGCCCCAAATATAGACGAAAGTGATCTAGCTAAAATTCTCAAACTCTATTGGAACATGCGCTCAGCTTCGAACAAACAGATCATCCTCCTCTGTCTTGGCATTATTGAATATGATGGCAAAATATTAATAGGAGCGCGCAGGGGTAAAGATAAGTGGATTGATAATCTTACTTGGGTTTTTCCGGGGGGTAGAATTGAATCTCTTGACTTTGAAAGTGAGATGAGAAGAGAAATATATGAGGAAACAGGGCTCAACGTTAGTATCGAAAACCTAATATCATCTAGGATCCATCCAGATTCTGGCCAAAAACCAGTTCAAATAGTTACCTTCTACTTTCACTGCAAATCAAACACTGCAGATTTCATTGATAAAGAGAGTTCAAACCTCTCAAAACTAAAGTGGATTAAGCCAAGTGATGTATTTAAATATTTTACGGGATCTACCTCCGATGAAGTGACACGCTTCTTGTTTACAATCGATCAGGCACTATAGAAATATAAAATGTAGATTATCGCCGTAACCCCGATTGTCGCGCCTGCAATTGCAAAAAGTTGATACAAAATATAAACCGCTTTAGTGTTAAGATTAGAAAAACCAAAATCATATGGTCTGTATGTAGGACTTGCCAATTGCCGAGCTATCCAATAAACCATCTCACCTAGTTGTCTTATCGAAAAAAAAACTAAAAATGCTATCATCATTAGTTTTAGACTAATGAATCCAGTAATAAGTAAAATCAAAAGCAGAGGCACAACAACAATTCCATCCCCTTTAACATACACTTGAAGAAATTTCCCAATAGGTGGGACACTCGAGTAAAACCACTTGTCGAAGACCTTTTTTCTCACTGGAAGTATTGTATCAAATACACACATGGATTATAATACAAACCCATAATGGCATCCCCAGAGAGAAGAATTCCTCCCGCGCAAACATCCTATAGCTACACATGGAGAATCATAGGTCGTGGCTCGACCATACCACCTGAGACAGCAATGAAGTTGGTTCAAGATGACCCACATAGCGTGTTTCCATTCAAGATCCAAGCCAATACTACTGACGCTCGTTTAAAAATCCAAGAAGGTGCTCGGTGTATATTGCGCCCACTTATAATCCGCCCTGAACCGGTTGAAATTGTTAACGTAACACCAACCTCATTTACGTTCAGAACATTACCAGGACACTTTAGAGGACAAGGCGCAACTATATGTTTTAGAACCCTCGTTAACACAAGAGGTAGATTATGTGTCCAACAAACAGCGGAATTTGAGAAAAAATGGAGAAATTGTATATTAGACATTGGATCTATTGCACTATGGTCAATACAAGCTGCAAAACTGGCATACAGACTTCATCGATATGCAAATATCACTCAAGATGCAACTTCAACTGATCATAACCCCTCATCACACTCATAAATCTGTTGTATAGTACAAATAGAGCATGCAAAATATTAACGATCCAGAAGATTCTCGATATAAAGCCCTTAAGCAAATATTGACCGAGGTGCTCAACCTCACACAATCACCTCTCTACGCATATCGAAAAGAAAATAATTATGTGCCTGTTATTGGTGAGGGAAGTCATTATGCAAAGATATTATTTATTGGTGAAGCTCCAGGAGAAAATGAGGCTAAAACAGGTCGACCATTCTCTGGTGCTGCCGGAAGGATACTAGACGAACTTCTATTGTCGATTGGGCTCTCGCGAGAGACTGTGTATATCACAAACCTTGTGAAAGATCGACCGCCGAATAATCGCGACCCCGAGCCTGATGAAATCAAGATCTATGCCCCCTTTTTAGATAAACAAATCGAGATTATTCAGCCCAATTGCATTGTCACACTTGGCAGATATTCAATGTCTTATGTCATGGAATCATATGGATTAAAAGATCGCCTCACTACAATCAGCAAAATCCATGGCGCTGAACTGACAGCAGTTATCAATGGAAAAAAAACCGCATATGTTCCCCTCTATCACCCAGCAGTCGCGCTATACGCAGGAACCAAAAAGAAAGATCTCCTTGAAGACTTCCAGATCTTAAAGAGGTTCTTATAGCTTCTTACAATCCTCTTACTATTCACTTATGATCCTTTAATTTAGAATACGTATGCTACGTATATATTCAATAAAAAGGGGGTGACGATATGAAATCAAACGTAAAAAATCAAAATAACGAAAAAAACGCAACAGTCGTTGGTGTAACGGCAGCCGTTGCAACAGGTGCACTTGCTGCATATATGCTTTCCAAAAAATCTAATCGAGATAAGGTTAAAAAAGCATTTAGTAACATCCCTAAGAAGGGTGACAAACTGCTCAGTGCTGCAAAATCAAAGACTGCACATATTAGAGATACAGTTATGAAGGTTGATCAAGTTTTAAACGGCCAAGATCCAGAAGAAAAAAAGGTAATTGGCATTAGGAAGACCCGGTCAACAAGAACATCTCAT
>CAYNEP010000131.1:0-2775 GCA_964396255.1 uncultured Gammaproteobacteria bacterium
TCATAAAAGATAATGGGATTGATATGGTCTTACTCCAGAATGATATTGACACACTGCTTGCTGACGGAAAAACTTTAATGCTTGTTGCCATAGATAGAAAATTGGCTGGAATTGTGGCTGCTCAAGATCCCGTTAAAGAAACAGCTAAGCGCGCAATTGAGAAAATGAAGGAATTAGGACTAGAAGTTGCAATGATAACCGGGGACAACAAAGTAACTGCCGAAGCTATTGGAAAACAGCTTGGAATTGACAGAATCTTTGCTGAAGTCCTACCTGAAGAGAAAGCTTTATATGTTAAAAAGCTTCAAAAAGAAGGAAAGTTTGTAGCTATGGTTGGTGATGGTGTTAATGATGCTCCTGCTCTTGCAACTGCGGATATTGGCATCGCCATAGGAGCTGGCACTGATGTAGCGATAGAGACTGCAAAAGTGGTTTTAATGAAATCTGACCCGGCAGATATTTTACGAGCTATCAGATTAAGTAAGGCAACAGTACGAAAAATGAAGCAGAATCTCTTTTGGGCTTCAATTTATAACTTGCTCGCCATTCCAGTTGCCGCAGGAGTTTTGTACCCAAGCTTTGGCATATCGCTGCGTCCAGAGATATCAGCTCTTCTGATGAGTATTTCTTCTATCATTGTTGCAACTAATGCTGTTTTATTAAACCGAGCAGAAAAAGATCTTATCACAGTTTGAAATTTTTACATAAGCTTTGTTGGCAATCCCGGAACTACAGAATAAAGAATTACGCAATAAAAAGTTGTCTATCATTAAGTCTAAACTTTGAGCCCACGCCTTTCAATATTTTAATTCGTTCTTCAGGGGTTCCAAATTGCAATACGTGAAGTAAATAATCTCGTAACATATCGATTTTCCCTGAAAGATTAACAATATCATCGGGTTTATTATGTGGCGTTATCTCAATCTTTGGTAGCTCATCATGTAAGACGGTAAACTTTAAATGCTGTAATCGTTTTACCTCGACTTCAAATTCTTGCATCAAATACGAAGTATTGAGCTTTATTTTCGACAAATGCCCAATTAATTGTTTAATCAATTCCTGCTCGGTTATATATGGTTCAGGACAGTCATATTTCTTGATTCGATTGCAGTGGTAGTAAATATGGGAATTGACGATATTTGCTTTTGTTCTTCTGTATTTAATTTCTGCGGTTACATTCCCACCGCATGACCCGCAAATACATATTTTCTTGAACGGAAACAGCTGCTTATTCCACTGTTTTGGTGCTACTTGCAATTGTATTTGTACTTTTTCAAATGTTTGTTTAGATATAATTGTTTCATGAATTCCTTTGTACCATACATCTCCATATTGAAACTCGCCATAGTAAAAAGAGTTTTGAAGAGCTACGTATACCTTGCTTAAATGCATTTTACATCCACCTTTAGTTCTAAATTCGATGTCATCTAACCATTTCTTTACCATTCTTCCTGAAAATCCTTGATTGGCTACTTTATTAAACATTTCTTTAATAACTGGTGCTCGTTCGGGATCAAGTTCAACGGTAGATATACGATTTGCTTTAAGTACATTTCTGTATCCAATGGGTGCAACTCCTGGTCTGATGCCAATCTCACATTTATTCCTAAGTCCTCGTTTTACATTAACTCCTCGGTTATCATTCTCAAGCTTTGCTTGTGAGCAGAGAATCATGAGTAAGAATTTTTCATTTGGATTATTCGTGAAAGATTGCGAGTACGTCTTGATATGCGTCAGTTTCCCTTGATCCATGAGGTCAACGATTCGCCCCAAGTCTCCTGCATTTCGGGAGAGGCGATCAGGTGCCCAGGTAAGAATGCTATTGTATCTTCCTTCAATAACTCCTTGTAGGAGTTTATTAAATTTCGGTCGTTGCCCTGATTCTTTAGCAGAGTGACTTTCTGTAATGATCTCAACAACATCGAGCTTATCTCGTTTTGCCTGTTGATGCATCTCCTTCAATTGGCCATCAATTGACAATGCCTGCCGTTCGTCAGATTCAGATGATTTTCTGGCATAGAGACAATATTGTATTTGTGCTGTTGTATCAATCTTTTTCATACAACACCACGATACCGGAGCTGCATTTTGAAGTCAAGGCTAGATTACTATAGTGATTGAAAATTACGAAGCTTCAAATCCTTGATATTTTGCAGGTATATTTGCGTCTTTGTGATAATACCTCAATATTTTAAAACCATCAATTCCAGTATTCAATTCGAGAGTAAAGCTGGCTACTTTAGCCGTATATCCAATATCACTACCATTTTCAACTAAACCACTATATATAATTCGCATTTCATCAACCTCAACTGTGAATGAGTTATCGGTTTTCTTAATACTTCTCAGATCATATACGCCTAATGCGTAGTTGTATAACTGTGTTGAAAAAAGCCGAGGTAATGGGTCAGGATCATCAAAGGCGAGGTCTTTAGCAAGCAATGAATCTAATTCGTTTTGCTCTTGTTTGTTTGCTGGCTCTGAAAAATGATCTAGCAATTTTTTGACATCTTTAGAATCCATCTCGCCATAAAAGGATGCTGTAAAACGTTCAATCTCTTTTTGATCCTTACTTGATATCCCTTCAACAACTGTCTCTTTATTGGGAAGACTTAAGTATTTGGCGGTTATAACTTTTGTTTCAACGCGTTTATTTGTGTTATTTCCAATAACGTATCCAAACAATCCGGTAATTATAAGAACAAATATCGACGCAACCTTAACTCTATTCATAATTGGATAAAATCTTTTCCATTTTCTCATATTCTTTGTACG
>CAYNEP010000132.1:0-2732 GCA_964396255.1 uncultured Gammaproteobacteria bacterium
TTTTCCAAGCAATAAGTTTATAGGCGAAAGGAAATCCTTCACCAGTTTGTTGGTGAGTAAACTCACTCCCAAGACCGGGTATGCCACGCAGCTGATCTTCTATGATATGAGCTAATTCATGTATAACTGTTCTGAAAATTTGTGGCGAACTCAAATGTGAATCAGAAATGCTGATAGTGTTTCTTAATGCGCTTGCACCAGCAGCATTCGGATAATCACTCATAATGATCGGTGATTGAATTTTTAACTTTTCTAGTATCATACAAAAGAGTTGGTATCTTCTATTTCTAGCAAACTCGTGCGTCACATCCTTAGCATGATATATCTCTTGATAAAGATCTGACAAGGAATTGTCCACCAAGACTTGCCAGTTTTGACTAAATGTGGTTCTTTGGGACAACATTTCAGGCGATGAAACTTTCTCCAGTAAGTGTTCATATGATTTTTTGACATATTTAAAACCTAAATTTGGGTATAATAATTTTAACACTTCTCTCGCTTCACCCTCTGCATTCAAGAACGCATATGCTCTCCTCGCAAGCACACTCATTCTTAGACCGTTCTCCACACTATGCTCTAAGGCACATAATAAAAAGTTGAACTCATCTGCTTGGGTGAGCTCGGCAATTGTTTCGATATTTTCCAAAGTTAGTCGTTCTCCCATATTGCAATTTTTTGTTAAAGCAAAGATGGATGGGGGCATGGACAAAAATACAGAAAGATAGTTTAGATTTGAATGAAAATCTACCGGCATTCCATCGGGGATGTACGAAGCGTCTGTGAGCATCCTATGAGAAGCAAATCTGATGAGCAATTCAGCTATTGCACTTTTGGCAACTACTTCATCTACTACACTTCCTCTGTCAATCACCGGTGCAAATCCATGAAGGTCAAAACGCAAATTATATCTTTGAACTAAGGTGAAAATACGATCAGGAATGTAGGCTAGTAGTTCGCTTTGCCTTGTTAGCAAGGCCCGACCATCCAGCGTTACTTCTGATTCCCCAGCTGCATCAGACAAATACAAAGAAACTTGCCTGCCCGAACCACAGTCGAGCGTCAAACAATGCACTCCGGCAACTTCTACAGCACGTCTTTCCCATACATCATCATTATTTGTAAAGTAATCATAAAAACTCACCGGAACCGCGGCTCCTGACTGTGCTTGATGAGCAGTAGTAACTTGTGTAAACCAACCCAACTTCCGCGCAGTGTTTTTTTTGATGAGCGCATCAATATTTGGCTCAGCTTGTTCTGCTGGCTGCAATATGCGAATTCTTGTTCCAATGTCCCTTGTAGAATTCGTTGCTGGCAAGGTGCTGGAATGTACTAACACAAGCCTTTGTGCATATCCAGTAGCTCCACGTTCAACAAAGTATATGTCCTGAGCTATGCTCTTGCTCATTGCATTTGAATCTACGACTCTAACAGTATCAACAATCACATATTCTGCATCACGGTATATACTCGCCAAACCCATTCCAAACTCACCGGATTGATTGGAAGCAAATCGCTTCTTGTCTGATAAGCCCGAAACTGCAAAACAAATTCTGGCAAAATCTGACATGCCACAGCCATTGTCAATTATTTCAGATATAAAATACTCTTTTTTCACCCCATTTACACGCACCGGCCGTACACAAAAGTCGTATTCTACAACTCCCTCAGTAATATCGCCATACAATAACTTTCTTCTTTGTATGGCGTCATCACTATTCTGTATCAGTTCTCGCTGTTCAACACCACTCCCTCCCGAAAAGTAGACTGCTATACGCCAATCATTGTCAAATTCTGACAAATCGATTTTTGTGCTATCAAATTTCTCTAGGGTTAAACCATATTTGTTTAGTACAAATGCTTCTATTTCGGATAATGACTGCAATCCTACAACTTTAGAAAAATAAGCTAAAACAGACACAGGAACATATCTATCGAAAGGCAAATCTAGTGATACTTCCTGAGACCGCACAACGTCAATGTTGCGCATAGCGAATTGGTAGTATGATGCTGTTTGAGAGTCGAGCAACAACAACACTTCCTCGTATCTAGTGTAAGTGTATTTTTTTGATGCCTGGAATTGTAGTGCAGTGCAAAACTCTATTAGCACCCCTTTTTTATCAAGTATAGCCAACCTATCATACAATTCAGATAATTTTTTTGTTAACAATTCTGGATTATCATGAAACTCTAAGATAAGTCCCCAAAGACAGATTGTGATACCTTGATATATCGTCATTCTTTCTTCAATCAATGGCACTTTTTTTTCTAGCTCCAGTGTTTCTAGAAAAGGTAAAACGCATTTAAAAATGTTGTCTACGGAATGCGTGAGCAAATACTCCCAGTGTACTTTTTTCGTCAAAAAGATCGAGTCTACTAATGCATTTGTAAGGTTTATAATCATGTGCTCACCAAATACTTTTTCCTTGTCATTCGGATCTACATGGTTTTCAATATAGTCTAATAAATCTGGTGTAAAAAGCTTAACTACCTTGAGTTTTTCAAGCAGGAGCTTTAGACCTTTAATTTTTTTTCTGAACTCGTCTATGGAATAGAAAAAATAGGCCATTCCAGACTCAAATTTTTCTCTCGAGATCTGCGGAAATTGCTGATATTCAGGCAATTTCATTAATTCAGCATATTCAGCGTAAAGTTCAAGATAATTCCTGTAATCAGGATCAAGAATTTGCTCTAGGGATAATAAACCGTTAATTTTTCGAACATCGAGATACCCC
>CAYNEP010000133.1:0-2725 GCA_964396255.1 uncultured Gammaproteobacteria bacterium
AATGCCCCCTCAAGCTCGCAAGCTGCAAATGTTACTCAAGACATTAACATCTCAGTGAGTCTTAGCCTTAACTTCACAACCTTTGCCCCACTTGCAAAAAATGTTAAAAGTCTTACTGATAAAACTGGCAACTTTTATAAAGTGGATGTCTCGAAATGGAACTTCTCATCATTGGATCATTTTTCAGACGATGACATACGTACTGAGATCAATGCCCAATGGGATTGGTTTGTGCAAAATACTGGAAAGAAACCATCAGCGCTCTTAACGCGCAAAAATGAATTTGGAGACCCCAAATTACTTATCCCAATCTGCGACAAGGCCAAAAAAGAAGGAGTTGCAGTACGAGCACCTTTTTGGCAATGGAAGTCAAATTATGGAGCGCAATCATATGTTGAACAAGAAAAAGTTCCGTCCACAAGCGATGTATTTGTTGGCATTCGTGATTGGCGGGGTCGATTTGGATTTGATCTCAAGGAGGATTATCAACATTTATCATCTGCCATAAACAACTCTAGAGGACCAGCTGAGCTCATCTTGTTCGTTGGATTTGCTGATAAGGAACTATTCAATGTTAGTTCAATTAACTGGCAAAGAGGGGAGTTTATTAAGCTGCTTGATAACAACGAGCTTATGAATACTATTAAAAGCGACTTTCATCTTATTTCATATAGAGACCTCCTATAATTCAACACGCGCGTTCATGTGTGCACACCATAAAGGAATACAATTCACATGTTTACCCACAGTTGAAAAAATGCTAGGATAGTAACATTACTTGGCTTATGAAAAAACTCTATTTTTTTTGGATACTATTTTTCCTATCTACCCTGCTCTTT
Organism: uncultured Gammaproteobacteria bacterium; assembly: GCA_964396255.1. GTDB lineage: Bacteria > Patescibacteriota > Microgenomatia > UBA1406 > HO2-37-13b > 2-01-FULL-39-19. The sequence goes on from CAYNEP010000133.1 coordinate 840, forward strand.
GCTGTGTTTCTTGGAAAGCTAGACTTCTTCGGGTTTCTTGATGGGCGTCATGAAGTAAACTTCAAGATGCTCTTTGGTGCTATTCTATCCAGTTACATACTAACACTCTCGGCTGTATTTTTAGACATAATCAACCAAAAGAATAAATTTACTCCAATTATTATCTCGTGCATTCTTTTTGTCCTTACGTTCTTCCTATCAAATGGAAAAATGAGCGCTGCAATACTAGCCGGAATACTATTTGTTGGATTTATTTGGATTATTACTTCAGAAGCAAAAAAGAGACTCGAACTTTTTATCAAAATAAATCCCCAAGAACTTTTTTTTCCAATATTTAGACGTGGTTTTCTTTTCATTGTTGGTATGTTTGCTGTTATCAACTTCTTTCAATCTCAGGCACGCATAGATAGCAACTCCCTTATTAGTCCTGGTTTTGTAAAAACCATCTCCAAACCGCTTATCGTGGTGTTCAATAAGCAACTTGAGAGCCAGATGCAAGAGCAACTAGGCTCACAATTTGGCTCAACCGAAAATACCGCTGCTAAAAAACAGATAGTTGAATTTGTCTTAAAGCAAACTATCCAATCAATGCTCAAGCAAGATGGGCATGGAGTGGGTATTAATATTGATGACATTCCTGCTGAGAAGACTATTATATATGACAATGGTGCTATTGACATTTCGCCAGTTATAGCTGACATGGCAGATGAAATCGCCTATTCCCTAAATCAAACTCTACTCCCTTATGCTTTCATTGCTCCATTTATCGTTGCTCTTGCAACCATTATTATCTTTCAACCACTTATGTGGCCAATTGAAATTGTTGAGTCATATCTTTCCCGCGTCCTGTTCTTTATATTATTAAAAACTGGTTTAATTAAAATAAGAAAAGAGACGCGAGAGGTTGAACGGATTGGATTTTAAGATACTCTTTAAACATCACAAAGCGCGCGCTATGTTGGTGAAAACTTTCTTATGTAGTGGTACCCCTCGACATTTCTATAATCAATCCTCAGATCCTAGACAGGCATTGCTAACATGAATGCTTAATGACCACTAAAAAAACCCGCCCTGCATTGCTGCCCGAGCGGGTTTTATAAGTTTCTTAACTGTATTACCCCTTGATGAATTCGTCAACAGCTTGCTTGACAGACTCGTAAGGAAGTGCGCCTTCAATCACTTTTGTTTTACCGTTAGACATGTTGTAAAGCACTGTTGTTGGGGTTGCTCTAACTCCAGCTTTTGTTCCCTCTGCAAGTTGATCTTTAACTTTTTGTGAGAACTTATCGCTATCAATACACTCTTGGAGCTTAGCCTTATTTAGACCATTTTTTGCAGCAAGATCAGCTAACCCTGACAACTCAAGATCTGGCATTGCATTAAAGACTGCATCGCCCATCTTGAAGTACGCTGCGCTACCACCTTGGTCAGCAGCACACTCAACTGCCTCTGCTGAATCCTGCGCCTTTGGGTGGAATGACAATGGGAAGTTTCGGATTACATGTGCGAAATCTTTATTTTCTTCCAAAATCTTTCCTGGAGTAGCATGGAACTGTTTACAAAATGGACATTCATAGTCTGTGTATTCGACCATAACAAATTTAGCTTTTTCTGATCCATTCCAATGGTCTTTTTTAGGATCAGGCTTTTCAATATCCATGGTTTCTGGAGTGGTTGGCTCAACAGGAGCACTTGGATTTTGCGCCACTTGGTTAGTTCCTCCTTTTTCAAGAGTCTGAACTCTATTCCAAAGATAACCGACACCAAAGGCAGCAGCAATTAATAAAACAACAAGCAAGTTGTTGGTTGAGAGAGGTGATGTTTTTTCATTTTTCATAATGAAAAAACTTTACAGCAAAGAGCACCTGTTGTCAAGCGATAGAGAC
>CAYNEP010000134.1:0-2695 GCA_964396255.1 uncultured Gammaproteobacteria bacterium
TATGTCAAGACACTTAAGTAATTGAACAACAGCTTCGATCGACTGATATGCTTCCTCTGGCAATAGTGATGGGATATCATATCTTTTACTTTTTATAACAAATCGAGTTTTTTCTAAACTAACTTTATAGTCACCCAAATCCTTTTTGGCAACTTCCATCACTCTTGCCTTTGTTCTATGAATCTGTCCCATACACCAATTGCATTGTTGATTAATGATCACAACTTCTCTTGTTGCTGCTACAAAAAATCCAAACTCGTAAGCTACTGCCTCATCAACTGTTTTAAACGTTTTATTAGAAACAAGATAATCAAAGTTAACCGTGTGGGTTTTTGAACTACTCAACCATATTGTTATATGTGGATTTAACATCTGACTCAAAAACTCCCCCTCTCCTGGACGATCACAATCAGCCTCAACAACATAAAGCCTTTCTTTATGGCTTGCTGTCAGAGCTCGTATTGGCGCTATCAAAAAGAGCTTTGGCCATTCCATCGGGGTCAATTTATGACGTTTGATTCCTAAGATATCGAATGGAATTCCGAAAGAACTATTTGCCTTATGAGAATACTTTGCTTTTGCTCCCAATTGTGCCTCTAGTAAATGCAATAGCGTTGTTTTGCCCGTTGATCCAGTTATGACAATAACTTTTGGATTCCAACGTTTTAAAGCAAGCATTGCGCATGTCTTAAAATAAAGCGCTATCTTGAAATAGAATCTTTTCTTGAATTTATGAAACATTGAAATTAGATTTTTGAGACAACCTTGATATGCCATTGTAGCAAATTGGCAGTATAATCAGAAATTATGAACATGTTTAAAACAACCTCTGCAAAAAATCCTGATGAATATATCGCAAGCTTACCATTTGAACAACAAGAAGACATGAGAAAATTGCATACATTTATTACAAGAACCGTACCAAAACTTAACATAACCATGCAATTTGGAATGATTGGATATGGAACATTTCACTATAAATCTAAATCAGGCAGAGAGGGTGACTGGTGTATTGTAGCCTTAGCCCGACAGAAAAACTATATTTCGGTTTATATTTGCGCTGTAACTCGGGGGAAATATGTTGCCGAGCACTATGTAGACCTTCTTCCCAAGGCGAACATTGGGAAAAGTTGTATCAGATTTAAGAAATTAGAAGATATTGATCTTGATGTTCTTGGAAAGATTTTAAAAGAAGCGGTGGATGCTCCGAATTTTTTAGCTTAGAGGATTGTTTCATGTTGTTCAGGATACCATGCAGGTGTACAAGGCACAATCATCTCAAAGTTGCCATCAAAAAAATATTTCTCTCCAGGCTCAATCAGCACCTGATCCTTCTCGTTTAAAGCAAATCGCTCATCCTCAATTGTTATATAACCACCTCCGGCAATAACATAAACAAGTTCTTTACATACCCTATTCACAACATAGCCGTGCTGAGGATATCTCCCATTAATACGCACAATCGCACCATTTAGATCTTTGTCATTTAGCGGATATTCAGTCGCGATACACGTTGTGCCGTTTATAAACTCATTAGTCTGATTTCCATACACGATCTTCATAACTTACCCTGGAGCAAGTAGTAACGAGATTTGGAAAGGATGGTAGTTATCATCAGTACTACAATATATAGACCTCCACTAACACACACTTGTCCCAAGCTTACACCGTGTACCATCAACAACCCACCTCCCGTTGCGAATGTTCCTAGAGACAGGATCAACGTTATAATCATCTTGCTCTTCGATGGCATTATAACCATTGTAATAGAGGTTATCACACTCATAACAGCACAAATAATATGAAGTGTTAGTATCATATTTAAAGTATATATAATAATCTTGATTTATAAAAATAGTATATACTGAACTAATATGGCAGAAAGATTTACAAAAGCAAAAAAAGAGAAAAAAAAGCCAAAGAAAAATAAAAAGTAATTATTTTTTCTTAAGCTCTATTACGAGATATACGATAACTCCAAGCATAAGACTCGTTGCTACTTTCCAGTATTTGCCACTAACCATCTCCTCCAAACCTGAAAATAGCGCAAACCACACTCCATATGTTGCTAGTATAAGCCAGGCGTGGTGAACATTATGTTTATTCATGTTGATAATAAATATTTCTCAAGCTTGTTCAGAGCAGTTTTTCTAGGGCTAGTCGCATCATAATCAGCATCTGACATTGAAGCTCTTGTTTGGGTATACCCGTCCGGAATAAACAACGAGTCCCAACCAAACCCACCTTCGCCCTTTGGTTCATTTGCAATAACCCCTTTAATCTCTCCTGAAAATATTCTCATACCTTTTGAGTCTTTATAACCAATACATACCTTTGCAATTGCCTTTTTTTCGTTACTTAATGCAACCATCTTACATATCCCATCTGTACCAAGCTCCTCTAAGAAATATTTTATAAATGGCCCAGGCAACTTACCCATGGCAGTGATCACAAGCGATACATCGTCAACAATTATTGGACTCATTATTTGTGCATAGGCGTCATTAAGCTTCTGATGGATAACTTCTTCGACATTAAGAGACTGGATTTCAAATAATTCAAGATTTTTATTGACAACTTTTGTATTCAGGTAGTCCTCAAGCTGCCTTGCCTTACCTTTATTCCCAGTTATAAATGTAATATCTTTCATGATGCCCTCAGTTTAGATATTGAAATGAAAAAATATCGTAGCTAT
>CAYNEP010000135.1:0-2690 GCA_964396255.1 uncultured Gammaproteobacteria bacterium
ACAATACGCATGTGTGCTCTTTGAATACCATGATCCCATCGAGCAACTATCTTATCAGCAAAAAATTCTCTTAACTCACCTCGTGATGGTTGGAGCATGAATCTATATGCATCAGGTAGGGTGTGGAGATAATACTCAATGACTCCTCCGCTGATAGGAGTCTGACCTGGCCAAGCGCGAGGGTTAAACGATCTTTTTGCTAAGTGGACATCAAGCATAGCAGCAAGACAATAACGAAGCATTTGGTTAACATGAGGTGTCATGGCATGACCTTTAATATCATCTAATATGATTGGTTCTTCTCTGTTGTGGGGGTTGTCACCAATATCAAATTTAAAATCTCGAATAAGAAGTCTGACTGATGTTCCAAATTGTGTCTCAAGTAGTCTATGTAACTGAGCTACGGAGCGATATCGTTGTCTGGACATTTGTTCAATAACTGCAAGCTCTGTGGAAGTTGGTAGTCTGCCACCAATTGACTCAACACAAAGAGCGTCAGCTCTGTTGCCTTTCAAACCATGTTTAGGATCCAGCATTTGTATTTCTGTAAACAACGGCAGAGTGTTTGGACGATCTGGGTCGCTATGAATATTTATAACAGCCGTTGCCCAATTTAAAAATGTTGGAGTTCTAAGTTGTTGTGCTCTCTCACCAGGATATGTCTGGATCCTTGCCGCAAGTTCGCCGTAAATTGGAAACAGCAGTGGAAATAATTCATCTGTTAAAGAATCAATCGCACCAGTGTTGTTACTTGCTATTGCGCGAAGCAAATCTGTTCGAAGCGATGCGATATCAGCAACTAAGTTTTCATGAGGGCGATTACCAGGCTTAATGAGTCCTGATGCGGTCTCTGCTATTACTTGAATTATCTGGGCTGAGTCTTTATGTTGTTGTGGAAGCGGAGGTGGCTGTTGGTGTTCAACGGCACTTGTGGCTGCGTGCCACCATGAGTAATTTGGAAGAATTCCACTTGATAATCCAGAAAGTGCTATATGGCTGGCAACTCCATGATTTCCTGCAGTGACATGAGATCTTACAGCTTGCTCTGACTGTCCATCTGTTAATTTCTTCAGTTTCCTCCATGGGGAGCGTCCCTCACCACGCAAGTCAGAATAATAGATGCCAGGTTGATGTGGCCTGTCAGGTCCATAGAGTCCATGAGCAAATTCTAAAACACCCTGTGGAGTGTCAATTTCACCCAAGTCAACGAGGACTCTTGCAAGTAAATCCAGATGCCCGGTATTGAGATATCGCTCTGCCCATAGACGTAATTGTCGGGGAACCCCGGAACTTGATAATAATAGATTCTCCCTGGAAAGACTCAGATCTGGATTAGGCTTTGGACTACCTTCTTGGGCCATGTGTGCCCCATAGTATAGCAAAGATTATTCTCTAACTATTTTTTTTCGAATCTCAGAGGTGAAGAGCATTATTGATGATAGTCCAATTATTGACAAAACTTGGGCGGTCGAGATTGACGTAAGCTCAAATAAGTTAGACAGTGTCGTGTTGTGTATTAACAAAAATTGCAAGACAAAGGGGGTCACAAACGCTGTAGTAAATATGAGACTCGTGGTTAGGGCGCCATGAAAAATTGATTTGTGCGCAAGCCACACATCAAGCAGGATAAAACTTTGGGCAAATACAAATGTTGAGAAGGCCATGGTTCGAGCAATCTCAATAGAGCTTGTTGTGTATCCAACAAAAAAGGCAATTAGTGTGATAGTAACCGTTAAGATGTTGATCTCAGCAAACCAAATCTTGTCATATGTTGTAAACATTTTCTTTGATCCTTGGAAGCTCCCTTTCATGCTGTTGTCTCTTTTTGGCATCATGGCAAGTGCAATAGCAGGTAGACCATCTGAGACAAGGTTGATATAGAGTAATTGTAATGGTGTCAGAACAAGTGGGAGACCAAGTAAAATGCCCAATATTACAGTAATAACTTCACTTGTATTGCTCCCAACCAAATATTTAATCGAGGCTTTTATATTGGTAAATATTGTTCTCCCTTCCTCAATGGCAAGAACGATGCTTGCAAAATTATCATCAGTTAAGATCATATCGGACGCTTCTTTTGCCGTATCTGTCCCTGTTATTCCCATAGAAACCCCAACATCTGCTTGTTTTAGGGCTAATGCATCATTAACGCCGTCACCAGTAACAGCAACTATATGTCCTTTTTTTTGTAAAAGTGTTACAAGACGCAGTTTTTGGTCAGGAGTTGTGCGGGCAAATACAGAAACTGTATCAAGTTTAGTAGAGAGTTGTGCATCGGTCAATTTTTGCATAAAGGCACCTGTTATAACCCCATCTTCCCTGTGGGCCAAAAGCCCAATCTTCATTGCAATTGCATGTGCTGTTAGCTCATTATCGCCAGTTATCATGATTGTTTTTATGCCAGCTGTTCTTGCAACTGCAATTGCACTTTTAACCTCATCACGAGGAGGATCTTCAATACCAACTAACCCAAGAAAAATTAGGTCAGATTCTGCTTGAGTTCGAGATTTTGGAAGAGAACTTAGTTTTTTATACCCAAGCGCCATTATGCGTAGGCCATCTTTTGCAAATACATCATGTGTATCCTTTATTTCGTCTCTCATTTTCTGTGTTAATGCTACTATCTTGCCGTTTCTTTCCATGTGCGTTGCATGAGTGAGAACTGTTTCGTAGGCGCCCTTACAATATGA
>CAYNEP010000136.1:0-2675 GCA_964396255.1 uncultured Gammaproteobacteria bacterium
TCTTTTGCAATAAAAGACTCAATAAATTTCAATCAAAACCCATCAAAAGAGGTAATAGTTTAAACAGGACTAATCAATCTGCTGGGTTTGAAGGTGTCAGATGTGTTAAGAAAATCAGTTGATATACAATTTATTATTGTTGGTAGCTTGATACCAAGTATTGATGGAAAAAAGTTCTCTACTAAGACTAATTATAAAATTGTTGGCTTGATAGAGGATCAAAGGCAGATATTCTACGTACCATTCTATGATATGAAGATGTTGGGAGTTGAGAATTTGTCCCAAATAAAGGTGGTTATGCGAGATAAAAGCGATTTGCCAATTGTCAGAAAAGAAATTGAATCGATGGGGTTTAAAACTTCATCAGTTGTAGATACTGTTGCACAAATTGAATCCCTATTTTTAAACGTCAGATTTATTTTGGGTTTGGTTGGCATGATAGCACTAGGAGTTGCTTCACTTGGCATGTTTAACACACTCACCGTGTCATTACTCGAGAGGACCAGGGAAATTGGTGGTATGAAGGCAATTGGTATGGTTTCAATTGAGGTGCTGGATCTACTACTTGCAGAGGCAATGATTATGGGCTTTGCAGGAGGAATAGGGGGACTTATTCTTGGTATTTTAGCAGGGGAGATAACCTCATTTATTTTGAGTATTATTGGATTAGTTAGTGGGTCGGGATTTTTGGACCTGACGTATTTGCCACTTAACTTTATTATGTTTATAATCTTTCTGTCGTTTGTGGTTGGAATAGTTACTGGAATGTATCCTGCCAGACGAGCAAAGAAAATATCGGCGCTTAACGCGCTACGATATGAATAATATGAGAAAGAATATCTTATCTAATACTTCTGTGATTGCATTTAGCATTAGTTTTGTTGTAACCATCGTGGTTGTTTCTCTTGTCTTTTTTGCCAAGGATATTGTGATGAATTTAATTCCCAAACCAAAAGCAACCGTTGAGACTGCTCAGGTTAGCTATATAGATACATTCATAGTCATAAATTCTGTTGTACAAAATAAACAAGATTATATTCTCGTTGATACGAGGGATGAAAAATCATATCTTAAGGCTCACATAAAAAACTCGATAAATATACCAAGCTCTAGTATTTTGCGTAAGAAATATAACAGGAGTAGTCTTGAGGATAAGCCAGGTAGTGTAATAGTAGTTGTTCTATCATACAGTATGTTTTCCACAGATGGAGAGCTAGTTCAAAAAGAATTCGCAAAGCAAGGATTTAAATCATTTGTATTAAAGGCAGGTTGGAACGAAATATTTAATCTTCCAAACATGTGGGTTCCTGAAGTAAGACAAAAGGCATTTTCAAATCAAAATAGCTACATTAATTTTGCTGACTAAATACAATTTATTGCATTCTCATCTGTTCAGTTTCTAAAATCAAGCTTGTTGTTAAATACTGAGGACAGGGCGCAATTTTTATCTTTCCTTGGAGTATTTAAAGTGCCAATTTAGAAAGCTCACTTGTCACGTTTCCAAACGTAGTATATTCGTCTCAAACTTGTACAATAAATATGGCGGAGGAGGCGGGATTTGAACCCGCGTGAGCCTTTCAGCTCAGGGGATTAGCAATCCCCCGCAATGGGCCGCTATGCGACTCCTCCAAATATAAAAGATAGTATAACAAAGAGATGGGCGTCTTACTCTATTACAAGTGTCTCAACAATCTTTTGCGCCATTTTTTCATGACCATAGACTGATGGATGGATGTGGTCTGCAGGGTCTATGTATGCTGGATTGCCTTCTTTCGTTGTCACGTCGTACGTATCTGAAAAAACGTCAATAAGTGGAATGTTGAGTGTTCTTGATAATCCCTGGGCATTTTGAAGCTGCTCAATAATATGTCCACTGTGAGTGTATGCTGTTGATGAATCCCAGTTGACGCCTTGGTGTCCGGTGCCAAATGTCTTTCTAAGTGGTGCCATCTCAGAGAGTAGATACACAGTTGGTGAGATTGTTTTCATTCGTTCAACCATTTTTGTAAGTTGTATCCAGTGATTATTTCTATCATATGGCGTGTATGGATTGTAAGCAAATGAGCCGACAATAATTATGTCGGGTTTCGTCGTTGAGAGTGGGGGATATGTTCGTGTTTGATGGTGAAAATCTTGGTCAATCTTATCTAGGGCCTCTGAGACCGTCTGAGATCCGCGTCCGTAGTTATAGAGGATAAACTTTGTACCTGGATACACTCTTTTAAGCTCGTGTTCGAGATAGTCGACGTATTCTCCCATTGTGTCAACCATCGAGTCTCCAATAACTGCAATCCTGTACTCTGATTTATTAGTTGTCTTGGCGCTTGATTCTTGAGGAGATATTTCCTCCTTACCTGGAGTGGGAATAGTTAAGACATTGATGACGTCCGTTTTTGGGAGAAGACCCGAGGTGTTAGTTCCAAGTACATTTGTTGTGCGCTCTATTTGTGCAATAGATTGATTTGGAGCATAGATATATTTAACCCCAATGCCAATAAGTAGTATTAGGATTGATATTTGCGTTGCAATAATGAGTATGAGATTGCGATATCTTGAAATTGATTCTTGGTGTGCTTGGCGTGTGAAGCTGTACAGAGGCATATTATCAGTGTAGAGCAGAAAACACGATGGCGCAAGTATTACTGTGTTGTTTCTTTATCTTTAGGATTGAAATA
>CAYNEP010000137.1:0-2669 GCA_964396255.1 uncultured Gammaproteobacteria bacterium
TGATGATCATAACTATTCAGACAAAGGATTTGGCGAAAAGCGCGTATTAATCGAACGTATTGCTAGCAAATACAAGCCAAATGTTTTAGTTGATATTGGCGCTAACAATGGTGAATTCTCTCGAAGTGCTGCAAAGATTGCAAAGCTTGTCATATCAACAGATGTTGATCCAATTGCGGTTGAGAAGAATTACCAAACGGTCAAGTCAAGAAAGGAAACAAATATCCTTCCGCTCTATCTAGACATTACCAATCCAAGCGGCGATGTGGGGTTTGGGCTTGCTGAGCGAGACAGTTTTTTCAAAAGAACGAAATTTGATATGATTTTGTCCCTTGCGCTTATTCATCATTTAGTTATCACATACAACTTATCCCTAACGCTTGTTGCAAAGTTCTTCGCGTCAATTGCAACTTACTCAGTTGTTGAGTTTGTCCCTAAAGATGATTCTCAAGTAGTTCGATTATTACAAAACAGGGAGGATATTTTTGACACGTATACCCAGGAAGGTTTTGAGAAAGCGTTTGGTCAATACTTCACGATCCTTGAAAAGCACAAGATGAAAGACACTATTAGGACGCTCTATGTATTAAAAACAAAATGATGGGTTTTCTAAAAAAGATTTATCCATTCTTTTTTGCAATCTTTCCGGTTTTGTTTTACTACAATAGCAATCGCTTTGAAACGACAATATCTTCAATCTTTTTGCCACTGGCACTGTCATGTGTAATCTATGCAGTAGTATATGGTGTTCTGAGACTTATTGTGAAGGATAAAGAACGCTTGAAGCTTGTGCTTGCTCTGTTCATTTTCTATTTTTTTTCATATAAGCATTTTGCAAATGCACTTCCATGGCTAAAAGACTTTATCTCATATGTTCGGCTTCCAGTTAATTATGTGACGTTTGCGCTCTATACACTTATTTTGATAGGTATTGGACGAATACTTCTAAGATACAAGAATAGAGGTAAACTTGCTGGTGCACTTGCGATACTTGGAATATATTTGACTATCTTTCCTCTATCGCAGATTATCCCCTGGGAGCTATCAAGGGCGAGTTCGAGCAAGACAAGTGAGGATATTGCCGTTGATAAGAAAACAATTAACAACGTTACAAATAAACCTGATATCTATTACCTTATTTTAGATAGGTATGCAAATGACGCTACTCTGCGTGACTATTACAACTTTGATAACAGTGAGTTTTTATCAGGTCTTAAAGAGAGGGGTTTCTTTATTGCCAACCAAAGTTATGCCAACTTTCCCAAAACTCATCTCTCGCTTGCATCAAGTCTCAATCTTGAATATATAAATTATCTAACCGATACATTAGGCAAAGATCATCGTGACTACACTCCTGCTTTTCGATTGGTCCAGGATAACAAAGTTGTACGAATCTTGAAGAGTCTTGGATATAGATATATCTACTTTGGAGATTGGTGGGAACCAACGAGAATAAACCCATATGCTGATGAGAACATTAACTTATATAGCACATCTAACGAATTTTTGAGAAAGTTTTTCTCAACAACAGCCGTCTATCCGTTAGTTGGAGGATATTTACAAAAGATTGATTTCTTGGGATTTTCAGATGAGCGGGTTTATCAAAACCTTGTATACAAGTTTGATCAACTCGAAACAGTTGCTGTAAAAAAGAGTCCGAAGTTTGTATTTGCGCACATGCTTATGCCGCATTACCCATACGTTTTTGATGAAAATTGTCGTAAAAGTGAAGATGGGACAGGGGCACAAGAAAAGCCTAAGTATATTGCGCAGCTTAAATGTACAAACTCCAAGATGATGGAGGTAATTGACGGGATTTTGGCAAATTCTAAAACTCCTCCCATTATTATTGTTCAATCAGACGAGGGGCCATTTGACATTGATGAGATGAACAGGTCTGGCGAGGGTGTTGACTGGACAAAGGTATCTGCAAAGGCGATCAAGACTCATATGAGAATACTAAACACCTATTACATTCCAGGTGAGGATGGCAAGCCCATAGATTATAAAGAGAGTGGATTTAAGAAAGATACAACACCTGTCAATTCATTCAGGTTACTATTCAATACTATTTTTGACTCCAATCTGAAGATTTTAGAAGATAAATCATATTTTATTCCCCACCTAGATAAGCCATATGACTATATCGACAAAACAGATATGGTCAAGTTTGGAAATGAGTGAATCCTTTAACAATCCCCCAGAAGTTTCTACATCTCTCAAGCATGATAGAAGGGAAATTTGTCACTATTTGCTTAGGTGTCCAATTTTTTGAGATGACAAGTATCCAGTTTTTAAAATCAAACCATTGCTTTCTCAAGGAGAGAATTGTTTTTGATGTTTGATGTTTTAGATGAATGATATGAGCGTCCGTTGCGACTATATTTTCAAATCCTCGACTCTGAATTCTGAGTGACAGGTCGATATCCTCTAAATACGATCCGAATCGCTCATCATAGATTCCGGTTTGTTCAAGCGAGTTATGATTATAGATAACAGCAGCAGCATTTGTAGCGTTAGTTTTAAAGCTTACCTCTGTGGTATTATGCGTTTGTCGAGGTATGGCTTTCCCATAAGGCATTACATCTATGCCAGCTGATTCTATTGTTGAATCAGGCGCTAATATGATTGGGTTGATTGAACCTGTCGCATTTGACACATGTGCTAAG
>CAYNEP010000138.1:0-2566 GCA_964396255.1 uncultured Gammaproteobacteria bacterium
ATAACATGGAGGTCTCTCTCGTTTCTGAGGCTGGGATGCCGCTTGTTTCTGATCCAGGATTACTCCTTATTAAGGAAGCTCGTAAGCAAACAGTAGATATAACGTGTATCCCGGGTCCAACTGCGTTCGTAACAGCATCTGTACTTTCAGGATTTGATACATCTAAACAGCTTTTTATAGGTTTTTTGCCTAAAAAAGAATCAGAAAAAAGAAAATTGTTTTCAAAAGTTGCTGAAGTTGGAAAATTAATTCAAGGATTAACAGTAGCTTTTTACGAATCCCCGCAACGACTGTCAGATACTCTTATGATAATCAATGAAATTTTACCAACTAGTACAATAGCTATTTGTCGGGAACTTACTAAAAAGTTTGAGGAAATCACCATCGATAACATTCAGAATATCACCCAAAGAAGCTATAAAGGCGAAATTACTGTCATTTTAACCTGCTGAGAATATATGGCAATACCTGAATTAGACTACGTTGAACAATTTGTTGATATTCGAGCATCATGCAGTGCTTGTGGATGGTCTGGTCAAACATCATTTAGGGGTGGAGATCCTCATCCTGAACAGATGTTTGCAAGTGCAGTATCTGATCTTGAAGTATTACATAAAGATGAGTCTCCAGAATGTAGATCACCTATTCAAGTATCAAAATAAGTTAAAATAAGTGTGGGAATCGTTGCCTAATGGAGGCTGCCATTTTTGAAGGACTGTCTTCTTTTTTACAATTGAGATCACCCCAGTTTTGAGTATTTGCGCTTAATGAAATTATTGCTACTGCAAGGCCAGAATCTCGAATAGCTTGTGCAATCACAACACCAGTTCTTCGCTCTCTATCATTGAAATTATCATCTATGATAGCCATGTTTACGCCTCGACCTCTGAGCGTGTCTGGAATATATCCAAGCGCTTCATCTATAGTGTGCGCTTGTAAAACAACATTGCCAAGCTCGAAAGGTGCAAGTGCAGCAAAAGATTGTAATACTACATTGGTGTCATCAGCATGGAATATGCGTGCGTTGTATTCTGACATGCCCATAGTATACATCAATGAGGTTAAATTGGCAATATCTTAGAATTCCTCTAGCGTTGATGTATCACCTATTGGCAAGCCCATTTCTTGAGCTTTCAAAATTCTCCTCATGATTTTACCTGAACGGGTTTTGGGGAGCTTTTCAACAAATTCTATTTCTCGTGGATAAGCGTGACCAGCAAGATTCCTTTTTACAAATTGTGATATTTCTTCTTTTTTCTCATCTGTTGGTTTTATACCTGGTTTTAGCACAACGAATGCCTTAATGATCTGTCCACGGACATCATCGGGTTTGCCGATAACACCTGCTTCAACAACATCGCCTTGTGAAACAAGCGCAGATTCAACTTCAAATGGTCCAACACGCTCTCCAGACGTTTTAATCACATCATCATCTCTTCCAACAAACCAAACATAGCCTTCTTCATCAAGATATGCTAAATCACCTGTAACATACACTCGTTTCCCTGAGTCTTTTATCTTAGTAAAGTACGAGTTATATTTATCCGGCCTTCTCCAGAGCTTCTTCATAAGTGAAGGCCAGTTTGGCTCTAATGTGAGTTGTCCAATTTTGTTTGGACCAAGCTTTTTACCATCATGATCTAATATGTGAACTTTAAGTCCAGGAAATGGCTTTCCCATGCTTCCAGGCTTAATATTCATTGTTGGATAATTTGCAATAATAATGCCGCCGGTTTCTGTTTGAAAGTAATTATCGTGGAAAGGGTGTTTAAACGCTTTTTTGCTCCAGTAAATAATTTCTGGGTTAAGTGGTTCACCAACACTTGCCAAATGTCGCAAGCTTGAGAGATCGTATTTTTCATGTAAATGGGGTTGTTCAGCTGCGAGCATTCGAATAGCAGTTGGTGCTGAATACCATACATTTACTTTATATTTTTCAATTATTTGATACCAGCGCTCCGGATCAAATCGACCACCATGTACAACTGTAGATGCACCATTTGCCCATGTCCCGAGTATCTCATATGCAATGCCTGTAACCCAACCTGGATCTGCAGTACACCAATAAACATCATCTTCATGAATATCTAATACCCATCGAGAAGTTAAATACTCATGAATTATTGCCTTATGGCAATGGACAACACCTTTAGGTTTACCTGTTGTGCCAGAGGTATACAGCATAAATGCATCATCATCTTCATGTGTTTGAGCAATTTTCAAATCAGTTGATTGCTGCAGAACGTCATCCCAAAAACCATCGTCAACGAGCAATACTTTTTGTAGGTGTGGTAATTTTTTTCTAACAGATGCTAAACGTTTTGCCATATCTTTTGTTGTTATAAGGACTCGAGCTTGCGACTGGTCAAGCCTGTCAAAAAGTGCTTGAGGTCCAAATGCTGCAAAGAGCGTTCCTGCTACTGCACCGATCTTAAGTATTCCAAGAAATGAAAAATAGAGCTCTGGTACTCGTGGCAGGAAAATAAATACCCTATCACCTTTCTCGATATTAATTGATTTTAAGTAATTCCCTACTTGGTTTGATAGCTCCTCTATTTCCTCAAAG
>CAYNEP010000139.1:0-2566 GCA_964396255.1 uncultured Gammaproteobacteria bacterium
GTAATGTTTGGTTTGTAGAGTTTTCCAAAGGCGATACAAAGATAAGAGTTCCTGTCAACCAAGTTGCTGCAGAGAGAATTCAAATGATGAACGATATTAAAGTGGTTGGCGCTACATTATCACTGGACGGAGAAGCCGGAGTTCCCAGCATTGTTCTGAATACAGGATATCCGAATGCTCCAGAACTTCCTGTGTTTAATGCCTCAAGTGATTCCCTTGAAGAACTAAGGGCAGTAGTCGGCAATGAACAGGTTAACGAGTTGATTGTTTCGAGCTCAGCATTCAGTGCTTTGACAGATCTATTTCCAAATCCATCCCTGGATGAAGAGCAAATTGCAGAAAGTATTGCTAATTTTAGCCAGAAATATGAGCCTAATGGAACTGTTAATTATGAGATCGTTTTTGAAGGTGGAAGTTCTAATTTTATTAATATCAACAGCATAAGGGCAGACGATTCCGTACCAGGAACATTTGTTGTGCCAGTTTCTGGGCTGGGAGATTTGAGATTTGTTGGAAACGATAGCTCGGCCTGGCGAGGGGTTGTTGAGCAAGGTCTAACCGAAGCACTCAGTAGGAGAAATGATTGAAAAATATCAATTGAAAATCTCTACAGTATAAGCAATGAACCTTATGGAGTGAGGATCAATGGCTATTTTTTTAGAATCTTGAAAATTGATCAGTCAGAAGGTTCTGTTTCAAGTGGGAAACTCCCTGACTGAGAAAATTACCAATTCAGGAGGATAGTGAGCCACATTTGGTGGTTTGGCATGATTTCAATTTTTCTTTGAAAGTGAAAAGAGAGTTGCAAGTTAAGTTGTGTTTATGCTTAGTATCGGCGCTTTATTTTATTTCATCTGCAATTCATACGAATTATCCCCTTTCACTCTGATGTTATTTTATACTTTTGAGTGTTCTTAGGAGGGTAGGTCAGACATGTATTATCACCGACCGAAACAATGCCCGATTTGTAATACTTGCCAAATTATTAATCACCAGATAATACCAGGTTCGAACTTGCAAAAAAACATTATGAGTATATAATGTGTATCACATACATAACTAATACTCAATAAATTCTATAGGTTGTATGAATAATCTGTTACATAAATTGTGTCAAAATTGGAAGTCGGGGTTAACTGTTTCTCTTGTGTCAATTCCCCTGTCTGTCTCCCTAGCCGTAGCCTCAAACACCTCTCCCGAAATGGGTATTGTAACTGCAGTATATGCAGGGTTGTGCGCTGCGCTCTTTGGTGGAAGTAATTTCAATGTTGTAGGCCCAACAGGGGCTCTATCGGGAATACTCGCCACTTATGCTATTATTCATGGTGCTCAGCTACTACCAATGCTTGCACTAATTTCAGGCCTAATGATACTCGTAGCATGGGCACTTAAACTAGAAAGATACATAGTTTTTATTCCTGGAAGCGCAATTCACGGCTTTACCTTAGGTGTCGCAATTATTATTGGATTGAATCAGCTCAATTTTGCACTTGGCCTCACTGGTCTTGAGAAACATGAAAAATTCATTCATAATGTGATCGAATCACTAGGTCATATATCAAAAGCATCACCAACAAGCATGGTGCTTTTTGCCGTTGCTTTAGGAACATTGTTTGCTTTCAAAAAATTTTTCCCTAAAATTCCTGGTGCTATCATTGTTGCTCCAGTCGGTATTGTCATGGGCATGCTAGCCAGCAAAGAATTTATTCCTATTGCCATTCAAACATTGGGAGTGCTATATCCCAACATGGGTTTTTTTCCTTATTTAACTCATCCCTGGAGTGTTGATTTGAGCGTAATTACACCTGCAGCAGCTGTTGCCCTCGTTGCGATTATCGAAACGATGGTATCTGCCAAAATTGCAGACGGGATGACACAAACAAAACACCACAAGCAGAACGAGATGCGTGGTTTGGCTATAGCAAACATCGCTTCCGGAATAATGGGTGGCATGCCAGCAACTGCTGCATTAGCAAGAACTTCACTCAACGTTAAAACTGGAGCAACACATAAGTCTTCCTCTGCAATAAGTAGCGTCGTAGTGGCAGGAATATCGCTTTTTTTTCTTTCTTATTTTAAATTTATTCCGCTCTCCATAATTGCTGCGATTCTGGTCTATGTCGCCATACAAATGGTTGAAGTTCATCACTTTGCTAGAATGTTTGCACTTGATAAAAAAAACCTTCTGATCTCACTTATTGTGGCGCTGATCACGATAGGTGAAGATCCAATCGTTGGCATCCTGTTTGGCGTAGCTACAGCTTCACTCCTATTGCTTGATAAATTGTCTAGAGGGCAATTCGACTTAATACTCAATGACAACAAAAAAATCGTAGAGCATATTAGTGGTGAAGAGCTAAATAGGATCACAAAAGACTCTGATACAATTTTGTATTCATTTTCGGGTTCTCTTTGTTATATTAATAGCGAGGCTCATATAAAAAGATTTGACAAGCACTTAAATGGACACAAAAATTTCATTCTGCGATTCCGAAATGTTCACTTCATGGATTTGGATTGGTTAGAGGCGTTTGACGAAAATTTCTAAATCATAAAGGGTAAGAAA
>CAYNEP010000140.1:0-2542 GCA_964396255.1 uncultured Gammaproteobacteria bacterium
TATAACGATTGTCTCACATCAAGGCTAAACGAGACAAATGAGACAGTATAAAAAGATGTCTCAAATGCAATGATACATTTTGATGTACTAAGGTTTAATCACCGTTGATGCTGAAACAACCAAAAATATCCCTATAGCATTTAGTAAAAAGGAAATTAGTAGGAATTTCATAGTCGACATCTTAGAAATACCCATCAGACTTACGCCTATTTCATCGGGAAGAGGCGATGCTATGATAGCTGCCCCAAGTACTGGAAACGTCCAGCTAAAATATTTGGTATGCATAACCTTCTTTAGGTGGTGTCCTCCGTCAAGTTTGTTGTAGATATCGCGAATTTCTCTTGCCAAATCATCTTTAACAAAACGAAAAATGGCAAAGTCACCAACAACAGCCCCAAGTCCCGCAACTATTCCTATCTCAACAGGAGAGAGGGATTCGGCTAAGACAAGTAGAATAATAGCCCCAGTTGCAACAGTAAATGTCGATACAAACAAAATACCAGCGATAAATACTCCTAAGTATCCTAGATTGCCAAGATGAAGCAAATAGCTATGAAGTGTTTCGTTTTGAAAGACAAAGTAAGCTAAAACAAGAGACAGAAGCAAATAGATGATGTTCTTATATCCGTGATTTTTATCTTTACGCATACATTTAGTGTATCAAATCAGGGTGAGAAGTATGAGTAAGATTTTACATGTTTAGTTCTGCTAGTCTGGTATGAATTTTAATGCTACAGAATTTATGCAATATCTTTTGCCTGTTGGTTCTGGACCGTCATCAAACACATGACCTAAGTGATTTCCGCAAGTATCAAGAACTTCGATCCTATCATCACCTAATCCAGTTTCTTTTCGAAGAACAAGTGCATTTGTATCAATTGGAGCCCAAAAACTTGGCCAGCCTGTACCGGAATCAAATTTCTGCTCAGATCTGAAAAGAGGAACTTCGCAGCCGACGCTGTAATATGTTCCTTTTCGTTTTCCGTTGTTTAAAGCACCGGTAAATGGAACTTCAGTACCAGCCTCTCTTAAAATATGGTACTGCTCGGGACTTAATATCTGCTTCCATTCCTCATCTTTTTTTTGCTTATCGGGATTAAAAGAACCTGCGATAATCATGCCGAATGCCGTTTCTTGCGATGAATTTCTAGTTCCTTTCGGTTGCTGAGCAAACAACAAAACCCCACCTATCAGGAGAAATGCGAGTATGACGAGAATAAAAAAATTCTTATACTTATGATGTGATCGGAAAATCATACTGATGTTTAGCCAAATGTAAATGCATACAACTCTACATTACTATCTTCAAACTCTAGCCGAAGATTATGTTTTCCAGGAGTAGGAAGGTTTATAAGTTTGTATAAGGTATCCTTGTCCACGGTAACTATGCCATTTTTGTTATCCAAACCAAAATATTGAAGCTTATCATCAACATATACTTTAACTTTCGCAGGTGTTCCTTTTGTGCGCATGACCAAGAAGACTTCCTTTGAATCGAAATTAAGCTCAAGAGTTGCTCCCTTTTGCGGATTGGCATATTCTTCCATGATGTTCCAATTACCTGTGTATGCCATTTCATTATTGCCAAATCTCTCTGGAGCCGAGTATGTACCTAATGCATCCTTCTTGATTGTCTCAGGGGAGACAAAATGTTCAATTCTCCCATAACCCAAATATATTTCAGGTGTTTTTGACTGAATTTGGTAGGTTGGATTATTTATTTCATTTGCAACATCTTTGGCTCCGCTTCCTTTTAACAGCTCTTGAATTACTTTCTCAGTTTCATCATAGGCACCCTCACCAAAATGGGTGTAACGGACGTATCCCTCCTTATCAATAATGTATTTTGCAGGCCAATAACTATTTTCATATGCTCTCCAAGTGGCAAAGTCATTATCCTGGACAACTGGATAGGTCAGTTTAAAATCATAGATGGCTTGCGCAACATTTTTCTCACTTTTCTCAAACTCAAACTCTGGAGAGTGAACTCCAATGATGACCAAGCCTTTATCTTGATACTTTTTATGCCAATCCCTTAGATATGGCAGGGTTCGTTGACAGTTGATGCAGGAATATGTCCAAAAATCGATGAGAATTACTTTCCCTCTCAATTGCTTAAGCGTTAGGGGGTCGCTATTCAACCATGCTCCTCCAGGAATGATTTCTGGGGCCTGTAGCCCTTTAGGTAGCAAGTCAAAAGTAGGTTTTCCCACATCCTCCTTATTCGTCTTGGTACTACCTGTCATATTAAGCTGCTTTTTAACTGCTTCATTATCTTCAAATTTTGTTAATCCCGCTCCATACCTAGGAAAAGTATTCAAAACATAGGTTTGAAATCTTCGATCAATATTAAAAAATATACCAATAGCCGTCAAAATCATTAGAACACCGAAGAGTTTTTGGATATGTCCCAAATTTGATAATAACCACGGAACACGTCTTAGGGCATTTTGTCCTCCTAACATAATCAAAAACATGGGGATTGCAGTGCCGAGTGAATAAGCAAGGGTAATGAAGAATGTATCAAATGTAACCGTCCCTG
>CAYNEP010000141.1:0-2503 GCA_964396255.1 uncultured Gammaproteobacteria bacterium
TCCTGAGGTTGGGGTGTGAGAAGCTCATTACAATCACGCTCTTCACCATTGACAATATATTTTTCACATTGTTTACACGAATTTGCGGTAAGGTCTGGCGGTATTGTGATGCGGGGGATGACAATAACTTTTCCAGGGTTTGTGCTTTGATCATCACAGGAAAGACCCTGGCAATCTGGACAATCAGGACATGAACATTGTGCGTTAGCTGCAGACAAGATGCAGGCTGTTGTTTGACACACGTAAACACCTAATCCATTGGGGATACAGCTTAAATTTGGCCCGCAGGCGTTTGCAACCGCTGGGTTGCAGTTAGTCGTGCCACAACCCAAAAAAGATTGTGGAGTAGGTGTGGGTTTTGTGCACGGATTTGGTCCAGGACATGGGGTGAGATTTGGCGTTGAAGTTGGACCTGGCGTTGAAGTTGGCGTTGGTGTGTTTGTGGTTTCCGGTGTTGGGGTTGCGGTTGGGGGTATTGGTGTATTTGTTGGAGCAGGTGTAGCTGTTGGGTCGCCACCTGGGCCGCCTGGCCCACCAGGCGTCGCTGTTGGATTTTCTCCCGGCCCTCCTGGTTCTCCAAGACCCCCTCCGCATGGTGGAAATTCAGGTAATCCGCAAGGGCCATCTCCTTCACCCTCTCCAATTGCACCAGCCATAACACTACCGACCAATGTAAACGATTTGTCAAAGGTATTAATAAATAGAGAGAAGTACGAGAGTATGATTCCAAACACGATTGTTGTGAAGAAGATTTTTTTCATGAGAACATAGAATATGTTAGTTTCATAATAGGGTGTCTGCATATAAAAATCAATTGAGACGAGTAGACTTGGATTATGGCGGAGAAATTTAAGTTTCGTCTAAAAACCGCTCAAGAAGTGCTTGGGTTTCATCTTGTGCAAGAAGTAGGAGGTTTGCTGTTTCTCTTATGGTAAATGATAGATTTGCGTATCCATATCCCTGAAGGCCAGAGAGTTGTGCGATAATCTCAACAAGTTTAGATGGTTTATCGTCTTCTGCAATACCTGTCCAGTCAATCTGAAAGTCGATATCAATATCAGATACAGGAAGTACTGAGCCAAGTACACCACCGCCCTCCATCATTTTAGAATTTGCCGCGGTCATTGTTTTTATTCGGGTTGCAATATCATCTCTTATTTGAACACTTGCTATATTACCAATCGATCCAGCAATATCTCGAGCGCTGATAACGCCTCCCATACATATTCTGAGCTCATCAAGACCTGCCTCGTGACAATCATTGATCGCCTGTGAAAGCTCAGCGGATCTGCGATCTGCTGTTCTTTGGTCTCCCGTGCCAAATAAACCATCCTCGCGGATTCCAACACTAACGATACCCTTATCACGCGCTTGTTTTATGCCTTCTGTAATAAAATTACGTCCTGAAAATACACTTTTCCAATCGGCAGACCCAATCGCTCCATTAAAAACATACATCGTACTATTTTCGACCCTCTTAGTCGTTGAGAGTATAAAGTCAGCAGTCTTATCAATTAGGAGTCTAAATCGTTCAGCGGCTTTTACTCTATCAATCCTTCCGCGCTCATCTTTAAGTGTTGCTGGAACACTATTAAAAATAGCTCCGCTAAAGTCTGCTGGCACTGGACCGTCGACTGTATTTTTTATTGTTGATTCAACAAAATCACGTGCCCATTCTGTTGGGGTAGTGTGGGGTTGCTCGAAGCTTGATTCATAATCAATCCAGCGAGCTCTGGTATCTGACCATTGATAATATGGAGTGTCTAGATCTGCATTTCGTATATATGAGTGACCATGAACAAATCCTAAAGCGCGTTGATAGGCGGGGTCACAAAAATAGGGGACAAATTTGTCATAGATTGGATGTGTGTAGCGTGTCCAATTGATCGGATCAAGATTGCCTGTGTCATTTGCAAGCGCCGAGATAATGTATGACTTGAGGACAATGCCACGGTCTCTTAATCGCAAGAGCGTATTTGGCTCCTCTGGTAGCTTGGCTTCATCTTCGCGTTCATGTCGCAATTGCATAGAATACTTAAAATGAGCACCCTTATGATTGCCGTGTTGGAGAACAGTGCTTAAGGCACCAACTGGCTCATATTTTGGCTTATCCGGATCTTCTTCATGCGTGTAGGTGTGTATTGGTGGAATTTCAAATGTAAGATCCTCTGTTATAAGTTCTCCGGGTCTTAAAGGGTTTTCTCGAACAACATCGTGACATTTTACAACCCACTTAACATCACCCTCATCTTTTCCTGTATCAGGATTTGTTGACGGGACATACTCAAGAACGTATTCAACATTTCCAATGTCGTGAACTCCTTGAAGGATGGGAAGCTCTTCAATATGTGGTGTTTTCATGTCTTTATCTAAGTTGTAGTTATGGATATTTTGCAACGTGATTGTATGTCGCCAAGCAACAGGCGCTGCAGGATCTTCTTTATACCTAATATGTCGAAGAGCAACTCTACCACCCTTAAAATTATGAGTCACATTTGATGAC
>CAYNEP010000142.1:0-2499 GCA_964396255.1 uncultured Gammaproteobacteria bacterium
GCTTTTTGGACTTTTTGTTTATCCCCTTGGGAGGTGATCCAGCCAATCGCTCCCCACATAAGCAATCCAACTGCGCCAACAACTGCCACTGCTAAAAGAAGAGCTAATACAAAACTAAGGACATTTCCAGCAGAAGTAGTACTGGGATTTGGAATGCCGCTTGGAGCATCAAGCGTGCCTGAGATGCCGGGTACTTTGAGTTGTGCAAGTTCCATAAAATTTTACTGTAAGTTATCTATCCAAAACCTGGGATTTTTAAGATATCATTTGCTATAAATTCAAGAATAACAAAGGCAAAGATAATAAACAAGATTCCAATAATGGACGAAGTGATTTTTTCGCGGGCATCAGCAATTTTTTGCTTATCACCAGCAGAAGTGAGGAGCTTGTATCCATTCAAGACAAAGGTGAAGGTGGCAATCAGGGCGGCCAAACTCAAGAGAATTTTAAAAGCTTGCGTAATAAATTTCTCTGGAGTGAGTTCAATCTCGCCTAGTGCCGTACGTAACTTTATACAATTTCCCTCACTATCTGCGACACAAGTGAAGGTCCCTTTTCTTACTATATGTTGGTTAGTTGCCTTTAAATTTACTCCATCAGGATCTTTTTCTGTTGAGAGAAGGTCAATTTTATAAGGCTTATTTGGGTCTTTAGATATTTCAATTTGAAAAGACCACAAGAGGGGGCCTCCTTCACAATTCTTTTTTTCATTGACTTGTTCGCGTATATCTAATTGATAGGTTCCAGGGAGCAGATTTCCACTTCCGTGATTATCATATCCAAAAACTGCTGGTCCCAATACATCAAAATCCCCATCATAATCTGATCTGTTAACTATCTTTGCAATATTATCGGGTGGGTTATCACGTTCAATGTTATAACTTAATACTGATGTGCATATGGTAGATTTATAGGTACCACTACCATTCGTTAACACCAATTGATAATTGTTATTAGTTCCTGCGGCATTTGATCCACTACCACCTGATGCGTCCGAATCTCCAGCTTTTCTTCCGGCTAAAGTAACGCTTAATTTCGAACCATCGACAATCGGGAGTTTTACCGGAGGTTGTTGATACAATGATGGAATTCCTCTTTGAGATAACCAACCTCCATCTCCAACTAAAACTTTATTGATATAAACATAGGGGAGTGCGTAGTTAATGTAAAAGGTCTGTTCAGTCAGTAAGTTATAAGAGTTGTCATACTTCTCATACAATCCAACTCGATAGGTATTTCCTCCATAGAATTTAAAAGAAGGAAGATTTTTATTGCAGTCAGACTGGACTTTTAAGTCATCTTTTCCATTGGGACATACATAAAATGCTATATCATTATTGTTATTGCGAAAAAGCTTGTTATCTCCTTTATCTTTTAATTTATCACTGTCTAAAGCTTTATAGTCTGAGTCTTTACAGCCATTTGTTTTCAGACAAACATAAAATTGGCCTCTATTTTTGTCATCAATCACGCCGGCAACATTTTTAATAGTTACAATAGCGCGCTTGGTACTATCATCCTGAAACCATTTCGGATCATTCATTTGACCTTCAACAAAGGAATAAGGGGTCTCCTGGGCATTTGCTTCATCGCAGTGAAATTTGTTTGCGGTACAGTCAACAACCGTCTTGAGAGGGGTTATGATTGTTTCCATTTTCCCTCCCGGACTATCAAACGTAACTTGTCCGCTGGTGGGATCAGTTCGAGCGACAAGTTCAGTAGCACATTTCACTTCGTAGTTGTATGGTGTCCCATATGAGGATCCCCTGACGTAGCCCTCTACTTGAAATCGTATTTTATCTCCAGCGGCATACGGCTGTGTGTAATTAAAACTCAGCGGAACGGGCGGGACTTTATTGTCAATTTCAACTCGGCCAATCTCAGTTTCTTTTCCACCTGACTCTTTTCTAATAACAAGATTTCCTCTCAATCCCTCCTTATCTTTTTCTAACTGGTTTGACCGGATGGTCATAGTAAAATCAGTGCCGCCGCTGCCATCACTACTGGCCGTAGGAAACGGATTGAAGCTACAGTTTTCACCGGGAAGGCTATACGATCCGGGGCCAAACTCTTGAGCAGAGAGGGGTTTTATTGAAACAGAGAACAGAACAAGCAACAAACTAATTACCAGAAGAAACTTCCTCATAATTTCATGATATACGGAATGAGAAGACAAATGCAAGGTCGAGGCATTTTAACTCACGAATCGGTAGCCTTTGCCTTTGATGGTTTGGATATGAGTAGGGTTATTTGGATCTTGTTCAATTTTCTTTCTCAAGCGGTAAATGATTTGGTCTAATGCTTGGTCTGTCACGCCTTCTTGTGTTTGGGTATCACGCCAGACGGCATTAATGATTTCATCTTTCTCAATAACCCTTTCATCTAAGTGTGTGATGCCATCTACTTCTATAGCCAGTTGCAAATCTTTACAAAAGAAGTCAACAATATAATTTCCAATCGGCCTTTGCCTATCAAAATCGTACCCCAATAATTGTCCGT
>CAYNEP010000143.1:0-2491 GCA_964396255.1 uncultured Gammaproteobacteria bacterium
CGCATAGTTAGCAATTCAAGTATATGAATTGGCTTGCATGCGCTCTTTAGTTTTGATAAATCATTTACACTCAGACTTATTGTGTTTGATGTAACAGGATTCATGATAGAGTCTTTATCATCAATATGTTCCAACCCTAACTTGTGTCCGAACTCGTGGGCCATAGTGTGAACAAATCTTTGCTTGTCATCATAAAAATAAATGATAATTTCATTTTTTGCTGGTATAAATATTCCTTCCTCGGGTTGTTGGTTTAACAAAGTGTTGAAATTCTTTATGGATTCATTGTAGCCATCAACACGCCTATTTAATTCTCCTATACGGTTGTTAAGGTCAGTTGCCTTGTTGTTGAGTAAATCAATTGTGTTAATTAGGTCGTTGCGCTTAGCTACTAGTTGCTCAAACACATCTTCAGGTGCCCCGCCTTTACGATTCCACTCTTGTATCTCCTTATTCAATTCACTTAGCTCAGCTTGAAGCTTGTCTGAATCCTTATAAAAAGTTTCTAGCTCGCTTTTAAGTTTTGACTGTTGTATTTCGACTTCAATCTTACTTTGATTGATCTTGGAAAGCTCACGTTGTCGTTCATCGTACTTAAGTGAGACTTTTAGTACGTTTGGTTCATTACTATAAATCAGGTGTTCTTTTCCAAGGCCCTTATTCCATAATGCGGCAGCTTCATTTATATCTCGCTTCACTTCGGACTCGCTCGCATTGAATCTAGGGTCAATATACTCAACATTATATTGAATAGGCTTTTTGCAGGGAGAGTAATAAAGTATGGTGTCTCGCTTATGATAAATCACCATCACAAATATGATTGCTACTGTTAGTTTTATTATTCTTTTTAGCATTAAGTAAGCCTATGACCTAAGTGTGTAAGGGCGTCTACTGTCTTAGCAAAGACTTTACCCTGTTTTAAAAGTTTCTGGTATTCATGACTTTGCTCTAGCATTTCCTCTACGAGTGGATTTGCACCTGTGATTAAAACGTTACGTTTTTGGCTCCTTATGACTTCTATAATTTCGTCTAGGGCTTCTACACCATCCATATCTATAAAATGTACATTTCTTAATCGCAGTACTATGTTTTTAAACTCACCAAGATCTTTTTCGAATCTCAACACATGTGCTTGTCCGTTCATGTATGCAAGGATACCGTGAAAGGTGTAAACCAATGTATCAGCCTCTACTTTTAGTTCTTCCCCGTCAATAGTGTCTCCTGCGATTTTTCCTTCTACTCCGTTCTCTTTGCTGTTCATAACAAGCTCGAATTGCCCTCGGGAAAGTTGCTCAACAAAGATTAAGAGTGAGATTGTGGCGCCAAGCAGGATTCCAACAATGGGGTCTTCGTAGATTGTTACTGCCGCCACAAGCATGGCCAAAAAGAATGATTTTTTGTCCACCTCATACATTTTCTTGAAATGATGAAACTCGATCATTCGTAATGCTACGTAGACAAGAATGGCTGCGATCGCTGCCATTGGGATATATTTGAAATATTGCAAGAAAAGTATAGAGATTGCTGCTACCGCAATGCTGCTAATCATTGCTGAGGTTTTATGTGTTGCTTTTGTTTTAATGTTAAGAGAAGTTCTTGCAAGTGCTGCTGTAGCAGGCATACCTCCTGCAAGACCTGCAATGATGTTTGCAAGTCCTAATCCAAGCATTTCCTTCCTTTTAGTGTGTTTAGTCTTTGTCATGCCGTCTGCAATTTTTGCTGAAATCATGGTTTCCAGTATTGCTATCAAGGCAATTACTATAGAGGCAACCAGAATGTTGTAAGAAAAAGAAAGTTTTATTGGCTGGAACAATGCTGGCTGAATATCTGCAAACTTCATGCCTAGAGTTTGCAGTTTTATAGGAATAAGTTCATTCTGAGATAAGTAGCCAAGTAAGATTCCTATTGGTGCCAGTATTATAGCTCCTGGAACTTTTGGTGTAAGTTTTAAAAACGCCATTAGCGCAAGAAAAAACACAATAAACATGGCAAAAGTTGCCGGAGATGCAAGATGTAGATTGGTAAAAGTAGCAACAACATTGTCAATAAATCGCTCATGTGCCTTTAAACCTGTGATGCCTAGAGCGTAGTTGGCTTGGTTAAGTGCAATAATGAGTGCAACACCTAGTGTAAATCCATGAATTGTGTTGGCAGGAACAAAAACCAGATATTTTTCCAATTTTAATGCAAAGGCTGCTAAAATGATGAGCCCTGATAATACTGCCAGTGAAGGAAGTTGGTCGACACCGTTTGAAATCACAAATGCCGCTATAAGGCCAGAAAGAGCGCCTGTTGGCCCCACAATGTTAAAGTTACTTCCTCCAAATATTGCTGCTATTAAACCTGCCCATATTGCCGTGATTATTCCAACAACAGGTGTTGTTTGCGATGCCACAGCAAGCGAAACAGATAATGGTATAGATACTAGAGCAACAGTTAGCCCGGCTTTCCAATTGGTTTTTATTGATTTTGAATATTCTTTGAACATATT
>CAYNEP010000144.1:0-2471 GCA_964396255.1 uncultured Gammaproteobacteria bacterium
GAGAAAATTTGACATAATTATGTTGAGCTCGTATATTCATAGTATTGGTGTCGACGCTTAACTATAAGTGCGTTGCTCCATGTATGTTTTCTAGTTCTATTTCCTCTAGCCGGTTTACCCCATTTTGTCTTAGCATGCATTCCCTCTCCAGATCTTCCCTCTCCACCACCATGAGGATGCGAGCTAGGATTCTGAGCAACTCCTCGAACTGTTGGTCGAATTCCCATGTGGCGCTTACGACCAGCCTTGCCGATCTTTTCAAGTTTATGCTCAATATTACTTACTCTTCCTATTGTCGCAACACAATCCAATAAAAATTTTCTCACTTCCTTTGAAGGAAGCTTAACATCAGCGTATACATCGTCCTTTGCAATAATAGTTGCAGTCGTGCCAGCGCTTTTCACCATCTGCGCACCACTTGTTGGTCTAAGCTCAATATTATGTATCTCGAGTCCAAGTGGAATATCTCGCAACTTCATCGAGTTTCCAACAGCGACGCCACCTGTCGCATTCGAGTGTATTGTATCGTTAACCTTTAAGCCTGTTGGTTGGATTATATAACGCTTCTCACTATCTGCGTACTCAATAAGTGCAATATTTGCTGTTCTATTTGGATCATACTCAATTCCAATAACCTTTCCTTTGACATCAAACTTATCACGCTTCGTGTCAATAATTCTAAAGAACCTTTTGTGTCGGCCTCCTTGATGTCTGACTGTTATTTTACCACTATTATTTCTACCTGAGTGTTTTTTTAAGATCGTCATTAATCTTTTTTGAGGATTATTTGAAGATAACTTCAATTTGACCTCACCTTTTTTTGTATTACTTGATTTAGTTTTCATAAATATTAGCTTGGAAACATTTCAATTCTCTCACCTTTTTTAAGCTTTACTAAGCAAATCTTTCTGTCAGCTCTTGTTTTAGTCTTCATTTTTCGACCCACACGAACAGTCTTTCCTCGTCGTATCATGCTTGTAACAGACACCACATGCACCTTAAATAATGACTCAACAACTTGCTTTACTTGATATTTGGTCGCATCAAGTGACACCTCAAAAGCAAATACTTGTCGCTTTGTCGCATCAAGTGACTTTTCAGTTATTCTAGGGTTTACTAATACGTGATTAATATGCATAGGTGTTTACTTCTTTATTCTTTGACTAATAAGCTGCTGCACTGCGCTCTTAGTAAAGAGTATCGTACGCGCCCTAATAACGTCATATGCATTAAGGGTTTCTGTTTGGCAGAGTACAACTGAGTCAAGATTAGATGCAGCTTGTTTGACCTTTGGTTCTTTTGATCCTGAGTAAATCACCAAAGCGTTAGAGTTGATCTTAAGATTTGACAACATTACATTAAAATCTTTTGTAATACCTGATATTCCTTGAGCATCAAGAACGGTCGTCATCTTTCCGTCTCGAACCGCACCTGACAAAGCAACATAAAGTGCCTTTGTCCTTTGCTTCTTATTTATATGAAGCTTCTTAACGACTCCTTTTGGACCATGAGCAATGCCTCCACCAACAAAGATAGGTGCTTTAATTGCTCCATGGCGCGCGCGTCCAGTGCCTTTTTGTTTATAAATCTTTCTCGTTGAGCCCTTAACCTCTGATCTCGTTTTTGTTTGTGCTGCGTTATGTTGTTGATTGTTGAGGTAAACTCGCACATATAGTGCAAGAAGCTTGTCTGAAGGTGATAATCCAAAGATTTCCTCAGGAAGATTCATTGGCTCGAGGCTTTTGCCTGTCATGTCAACAACAGAAAGTGTCGACATTGTTTTCTTGCTAGTTGTGCTTTTTTTAGCTTTAGTTTCCATAGTAATTAAATCGTTTTAACAACAACAAGGCCTCCTTTGTTTCCTGGGATAAGACCCGATACAGTAAGGAAATTTTCACCAACCTCAAGAACCTTAAGATTTTTAACTGTAGTCATATCATTACCCATCTTGCCGGCCATTTTTTTACCTTTATAAACACGCCCTGGAGTTGCAGATTGTCCTATTGATCCAGGCGCTCGTTCACGATCTGACTGTCCGTGAGTTGCTGGGCCACCAGCAAACTTATGTCGTCTAACTACTCCTTGAAATCCCTTACCTTTTGATCTTGATCTTACAGCAACCTTCTCATCAAGCGCAAATAAGACATCAGCCTTAAGCTCCTGCCCGACTGTAATTTCAATATCATTAATTTTAATTGCATCATGACCGTCTTTAGTAATAATCTCAGCAGAAGAATTTTTAGAAAGTTTGTCTAGGCGTACTTCATTAAAAAAACGAAGCGGGGTTTCAATGCCCGCTTTCTTTAATATGCCTCCAGTTGATTTCTTGAGTTTTTTTCCTGGGGAGGTTGCAATAATTGCAGCTGAATACCCATCGCGATCAACGGTGCGAACGCCAATAAGATAACAAGGTGAAGTATCAATTTTTGTAAATGCAACTCGAGCGCCATTTTGGGCAAAGAGTTGACCTA
>CAYNEP010000145.1:0-2469 GCA_964396255.1 uncultured Gammaproteobacteria bacterium
GTACAGATGAAAATGCAATTCGTGAAGCTATGTCTCAATGTGGCGCAAACAACGCACTTATAATCGCCAACGTCCCAGGGCTAGGTGCCTACTCAAAAAAAGACGGAACAACTGCACTAAAGGTTGGCACCATAAGCTACGCTGCGCATGAGCTTGGACATGCAATTGTTAAGCTCGACGATGAATATGATTTCAAAAAAAACACAACGAGAACTGACACTGGCCGTAACTGCTCTGCAACTTCACCTTGTCAATGGTCAAGCTCAAATCCACTCTCAAGTTGCATTCCCACATGTGGATATAGAAACTGGTTCAGATCATCTGAGAAAAGTGTTATGAATAAAGATGCAAACAAGAATACAGTTTGGAATGAGGTATCAATTAAAGCGTGGGAAGATGTTATTAAGTATAATCAAGCAGCCTATCGAGCGGCAGCTGATACTCAAACTCAAAGACAATATCATCAAACACTCTATGTTTCACTTCTTCAAGATTCACTAAGCAATCTGACACTTGAGGACATGGAAATCAGAAACGCATATCCAATCAACCTTGACCAGAATCTGGTAAACCATTATTACACAGTAAAGATGTACGACACTCAATCAAGACTATTGTATACGGGTCAATTATCGAGTCTCGACAGGCTCGTAAGCGAAGAAGGTGGCACAATTGAGATTATGAGAACTCAAATAAATATGCACCTTCCCTACTACACAACACTTGCCAAAGTTGAAATATATGATCAGCAAAACATTTCCAAACTAACAATTGACTTGAGACAAAACGAACTCGTAATACCAAAACCCTACGACTCACTCTGTGGAAATGGACTCTGCGATGCTGTAATGGGTGAGGATCGAACAACGTGTGATGCAGACTGCAGACCAGAAAATGAATATCGGCAAGATTACAAGGAATTTGGGTCAGATATCAATCATGATGGAAGAGTTACAATCTTAGACTGCACGATGTGTCTTCAGCAATACAACAACGCATCAACACAAACCTCATGTAATATCGTACCAGACAACGTCATTGATTCACTCGACTACTCAACATGTATAAATAGTTTGGGAAGATAGATTATTTACTCGTATGGAAGCGCTGTTTTAGCATCTTTTTTTGGCTTGTCCTTTGTAACAAATGCCCCCATTTCTTTCAATTTCCACATAAAAAGCGCTGCCTTATTGCGCGCATCTGAATCGATAACAAACCGCAAAGCCTCCTCTAAAACCGCACGAGGATGTTGTTTTGCGAGCCTGATATAAAGCGCCTTATGCTTATCATCTTGCAATTTTTCACATAAATGAATGCCATATGACTGAAATTCTCGAGAGATATATTTATCCTCAACTGGATTAAACTTCCTTAAGACTTGTTTTATGGATTTCATATTAGTGTTTCAAGCAATGCTAAGCTCTTTTTTAGAGTCTGAAACTGTGCTCCAAATATAACATCATCGAGACTTTTCGCCCTTTCAAGAATATGAAAGCATAAAAAAGTATTGAAAGCTATTGTGTTTGCCTTATTAGATAAGTCAAAATGTTTGTCAATTTTTTCATACACTAGTTTACTTAAGTCATCACTATAAACCGAAGAATAATAAAGTGTCGCAACATCATGAAGAATGATACTATTTGAAATTGTTTCCATATCTAAAAAGACTATCCTATTACTGTTTACTATAATATTTACAGGAAAAAAATCTCCAATAATAAATCCCTTAGGCATCTTGTAGAGCATTGGCACAATTTTATCCTTAAAACTTCGAAAGTGTGCGTTGTGTGCTTTTAAAACGGGGTATTTTTTTATAGATCTTTTCATTGAAGGATCTAATTTGAAAAAGTTTTCAAAAGACTGATCGTGACGATTGCCCATAGAGTCATTAATTCTTAATTTTGCATGTGCATCCTGCAAAGAAAGTAGGATTCTATCCATATATCCAAGCGCAAAATTATCAAGAGCCCACCACTGTCCCAATGTATCACCCTGGACATATTCCATGACAAGGTACTGCACTGGATAGTCCCCAAAAAAAATGCATTTTGGAAAAATCGACCCATCCAAAATCATCTCCCTCCCCTTTGTATAAACAAACTTTTCTCGTTTAAACCGAATCTTTGAGTCTAAAAATAGCTTTACGATAACTTTTTTTCCTCTATGCGTACCCCTGAATAACGCATTGCCTACCTTGTGTTTTACTCCTTGATAGACAACATCATATGACGAAGGAAATTCTGGGTTTTCAAAAAACGCATCGGTTATGACAATTGAATGACTAGTTGCTATGCCATCTATAATGGTATCTGCTTCATGTCTATTCATTTAGGTTGGTATGTCTCAATTAATCCCCTATCCAGAAGTAAGTTCTGATACTTCTTGCCGAGCCAGATGCGAACATTGTGATTATGATCTTTAACAAGATGCTCAAATCTCTTCAAATCAACAGATACTTCACTATATATA
>CAYNEP010000146.1:0-2467 GCA_964396255.1 uncultured Gammaproteobacteria bacterium
TATCCCCAGCTCTTCTTTTTTTTAGTATGTTGTATTATCGCTAATGCATCATATTGAAGTTTGTAGTTAAGAATGATTACTCTTGTTCCTTTTTTTGTTTTTTCAAGTAAACGAGCTATCTTGGTCAACATCTCCTCATCAAAACACGTTGATGCCATATAGAAAACATCACCATCTGAAATGTCCACCTCAAACATGTTTTTGTTGATAAAAGATATTTGAGCAACTTCCTCATGCAACATGCTACGGAGCGCAGTGTCAAATGCTTTTTGAAGTCTTATCGACTCATCACAAAGACCTTTGATTATTTCAATACCTACACATTTTGCAAACGGCTCAAGAAGTGCCGAGGTGAAGACTGGCTTTCCAGTTCCGCTACCAAGGTCATAGAATACTTCATTAGGCTTCACGTCAACGATCGATAGGAGTGTTGCAAATGAGGTGAAATCGATTTCGCCATAAGTGTATGTGAGATCAAGTCGCTTTGTCTTGATCCTATCTTCTGTCGAGAGAAACATGCCGTTGGAATCTTGATATAATGACCCAAGAATATGCAGTGCATCTGATCGCTTCATACTTTAATTGTAATCCAAAAAACTATGAATATTCTGTTTGTTAGAGGAGCATTTCTTAATCCTTACGAATTTCAAAATTATTCACCTCTTTCAAAAAGACATCATATTACAATTGCTTCAAGTAAACTGCCGATTGCATCAGTTTCAAATCAAAATATTCGTACTTTTTTCTCGCCTTATGATCTGGTTTCCTTGGCAAGCAAGATTCATCCCCTTATGGGGAGAGTAGCTATCGCTATTGAAAATAGGACCATTGGAGATGGCCACTCTCTTATTGGATTAGATCATTTTGTAAGATCAGGACTAAAGATTGACATTGCC
Organism: uncultured Gammaproteobacteria bacterium; assembly: GCA_964396255.1. Lineage (GTDB taxonomy): Bacteria > Patescibacteriota > Microgenomatia > UBA1406 > HO2-37-13b > 2-01-FULL-39-19. The sequence goes on from CAYNEP010000146.1 coordinate 897, forward strand.
ATTGGTGCTGAGACATATTATGGATATGATTTGCAACTTGCAAGACTAAAAAAAGAAGGTTCTATCAAGAAATTAGTATCTGTTTGTTGGGAGGTTATACCTCATAACAATGAATCATTGCAAAGTAAGCTTATAATAAAGAAAGAAGTCATGCCTTATGTTGACATGTATATCTGCCCGACGCATAAAGCTAAATTGGCGCTGATTACCGAGGGGGTTGATGAGGATACAATTAAAGTTATTAACATTGGGGTTGATCAGTCTCGGTTTCAGAAGCGCTTAGTGAATAGGTCAAATGTTACCATACTATTTGTTGGTCGATTGGTTAGTGAGAAAGGGATATATGATTTGCCTGCTATGTTTGATGCAATCTATACAACATATACTGGTGATAAGACGTTGTTGTTTAAGGTGATAGGCAATGGGCCTCTCAAGCATTGGTTAAGGGACAATACTAAACATCTGCCAGTTGAAATTGAGTCAGTCGAGTATGGCATGATGCCAACGGTGTATAAGAATGCTACGATCCTAGTTGTGCCTTCAAAAACAACAAATACATGGAGCGAGCAATATGGTATGGTCATTGTTGAGGCGTTATCTTCTGGAGTTCCAGTTGTTGCCTATGATTCCGGTGCAATTCGTGAAGTTGTTGGTCCTGGTGGTATTTTAGTAAAAGAGGGGGATAGTAGCGCCATGAGTCTTGAGGTAAACAAACTATTACAAAATAAACTTAAATATAACAAAATAGCAAAGAAAGCATCAGACTATGCAAAAGAAAACTATAGTTCTATCAAACAATCCCATATAATAGAAAACCTACTGTCTGGGTTATTATCTCCTATCTAATTGAAGAATCGTATAGGTAATGCTATAATCCTCTTTCGTATGGAGTACGTATCATCTCGTAGAACAAAAAACCGAAAAAACATATTCTTTGGTGTTGCACTGGCATTTAGTTTTATTTTAGGTGTTTGGGCAAGAAATCTTATACCGGTAGCTATTGTTGATGGTCAGTTTGTCAAAAGAAGTCAGTTTACGGGACTGTTAGTCGAGCGTGCAGGGCGAGATGTTATGCAGAGGATTGTCATTAGTAAATTTGTTAATGATGAGGCAAAAAGAAGAAAGATTAAAGTCTCAAAAGCTGAGATTCAGGAGCAGCTTGACATTATTCAAAAGAAGCTCAAAAGTGAGAATGCAACCTTTGAGCAATATTTAACTGTTCAAAACCTTACTCTTGATCAGTTAACTGAAGAGCTTGATCTCCAGCTTAAGGTAAAGAAGATCTTTGGCCCAGGACTTCTGGTCACGACAAAAGAGATTGACACGTATCTTCTACAAAATAGAATAGTCAAAGGGAAAGGAGCTATATATGAAAGTCAAAAAGTTGATGTTTATGATGCAATTTACAAGCAGAAAATTCAGAATGAATTTCGAAAGTTTATAGCAGATCGCTTGAAAAAGGCTAAAATCCACTACTTCATAAAGCTTTAGAGTTATTCAGACCTCAAACCGTTTATTCCTAATTTAGTACAATACTTCTATGTTATCAGCTGTTGTCTTGGCTCGAAATG
>CAYNEP010000147.1:0-2451 GCA_964396255.1 uncultured Gammaproteobacteria bacterium
TTTACTGTCGAGTGGGAATAGGTGTGTGAAGTGTAAACTAGAAGCGCTTATGCCTTTATTCTTTAGTAACTCAATGGCAGCTAGTACAGGTCCCTTAACGCTCCCCCAACACACAAAGACAACATCACTTTTTTTATCACCATAAATTGCGGGCGGTAAGAAATGGTTTTTGAGATAGGTTAGTGTTTTAGAATTTCGTTTATCAACCTGTTGTTTTCTTACATGAGCATCCTCAGTTGTGTGTCCGTCCTCGGTGTGTTCGTAGGAATTCGCTTGGTAAAAATGACCCTTTTGCCCAGGTATGAGCATTTCTGAAATTCCATCAGCTGAGTTACTATATCTTTCATATGGTCCTCTGACCTGAGTTTTAATTTTCCCACGATCAACTGTATATGAGTTTATGAATTGAGTTATATCTTCTTCTTTCACGCTTGAATGATTCTCAGAAAGCGCCATGTCAGACATAACAATTACCGGTACTTGGTATATATCAGCAAGATCAAATGCCAAGGTCGTGAGCGTGATCATTTCGTATGGATCGCCGGGGGAAAGGACAATCTTAGGAAATTCTCCATGGCCAGCGTGAACTGCGAATAATAAATCTCCCTGCTCTGTCCATGTTGGCATGCCAGTTGCAGGACCTGGTCGTTGAGAGAGGAAAATTACCAGAGGGATCTCTGCTACTCCAAGGAGGGATATTGTCTCAACCATAAGTGCAAATCCTCCACCAGAGGTGCCAACTGCTGAGCGGACACCCGCAAATGCCGAGCCAAGCGCTGTGTTGATCACAGAAATTTCGTCCTCACCGTGACGAGCGACTATTTGTGCTTTTTTTTGCCATGAAGCGAGAGTTGTAAGTACAGTTGAAGATGGGGTCATAGGGTATGCTGCATATAATCTACAATCAGCTATAACAGCTCCAAGAGCGAATGCATCGTTCCCGGTTATCATAATCTGAGGAGACTTTGTTTTTGATACGAATTTTTGAGGTTTTATCGCGTCTGAATACTTTTTTACAACTGCCTCATATCCAATTTGGGCAAATTGTTTGTTAAAGGCGATAACCTCGCTTCCTTTCGACGCAAATTGGGTTTCGATTTGAGTAAATAACAAATTGATATCAAGCCTTAGTAAGGCCATAGAGGCTCCAAGTGCAATAATGTTTCTCATGACTCCTTCACCATGAAGTTCTCTTAGAATTTTTTTAAATGGGACATCGACTTTTATTCCAGAGCCATGAGGATGAAACTCGTCGCCGTCATAGACAATCACACTTTGTTCGTCTAAATTTTTCTTATTAAATTCATGGGTATCTTGATTAAGACAGATTAAAAAGTCTATATGGGCCTGCGACCCATAGACTTTGTCTGGTCCAAAGATCACTTCATACGCATTGTGACCTCCCCTGATGAGAGATGGGTACTCAACATAATCAAATACACTCTGGCCTTGAGAGCTGACGATTTTCGAGAAGGTTAGGCCGGATGTAAGTATTCCAAAACCTGCGATGCCACCAATTTTCCAATGTGTATTATTCATGATTACTTTTTAAGTATAATCGAAAGAAGAGATATGAACATACTTATCCTGTACGCAACTTATTCTAGTGGGACCGAGACCGCTGCGCATGTTGTGGGTCAGTGCTTAGCTGAGCTTAATCATAATGTTGTAATAAAAAATATATCCATTGCAGATATTGACGAGCTAGCAGATTATGATGTATTGATTTTAGGTTCTCCAAGTTGGTGGGTTGATGATAAAGATGGTCAACCACACGAGTTTTACAAAACATTCTTTAACTTACTTCCACCTGAGAGTCTAAAAGATACAAAGTGTGCAGTTTTTGGCTTGGGACATTCAGATTATTATCGGAATTTTTGCGGTGCTGTTGAGATTTTAGAGCAAAAGATAGTAAGTTTTGGAGGCACATTATTGTGCGACTCTCTCAAGGTTGATAAGTATTACTTTGACCAGAAAGCAAATGATATTAAAATTAAAACATGGGTATCAAAGTGTTTAGCTCCATAGCAAGGCGTCTCCTTATTAGATTAGAAAGTTAAGTGAATTGGCGTTGACCTTACTCGACAGACAAAAATATGACTCTATTTTTTGTGGAATCTAAAAATCTTTTAAAGTCAGTAACTGAAATGATAAGCGTTGCAGTATTATTGTTTGGGTGAAATCCTATCTTGTCATACTTAAGAAGACTCATGTTCACAACAACCTCAACGTTATGATCTGAATTATTTATCAGACCAAATGGAGATACTGATCCAGGAGCAAGCTTGAGAAATTGGAATAATCTTTCAGGGGAAGCGAAGCTTAGTTTATTTTCCCCAAGCTCGCGAGCGAGCTTTTTTATGTTAACTCTGATATCACCCTCAACAATAATAAGAAAATATCGGTCTTCTTTCGAGTTTGTTAAAAATAGGTTTTTTGTCCGGGCAGTCT
>CAYNEP010000148.1:0-2434 GCA_964396255.1 uncultured Gammaproteobacteria bacterium
CCTAAAGATACACAGTACGACTATAGAGCAGCGAAGGGAACGCTAAAGCTTTTTTTAGTTCATACACCAGCATACGAGAAAGAAGCTGAAATCAGGTATGACAAATAACATACAACTTGAAATTGCGCCCGCTTTTGCTGACTACAGCCTTATCGACTCTGGGCACGGACAACGTCTTGAAAAGTGGGGAGAATATATAATCAAGCGTCCTGATCCTCAGGCAATTTGGCGACCAAGTCAGTCTTTAGATAAATGGCAACGAATTGATGCATGGTACAAGACCGAGGGAAATGGGAAGGGTGGGTGGATGTTTAATAAGAGGATACCTGACAGATGGGTAATACAGTATAAGCATCTAAAGTTCTATGTTCATTTGACACCCTTCAAGCACACTGGAGTCTTTCCAGAACAGGCAGCGCAATGGGACTATCTAACTTTGAAAATTCAAAAGTCTGCAAATGTTCCTAATATCTTAAATCTATTTGCATATACAGGTGGGGCAACACTTGCTGCATCTGCTGCTGGCGCTCGAGTGACTCATCTTGATTCATCACGTCCTGCACTCACATGGGCTCGCGAAAACCAACAACTATCAGGACTTGCAGACAAACCAATTAGGTGGATTCCAGATGATGCAATAAAATTCACAGCACGGGAAATTAAACGTGGAACTAAGTATGATGGGATCATTATGGATCCACCTGTCTATGGTCATGGACCCAGTGGTGAGAAATGGGACTTTTACAATGATTTCCCAAAGTTGCTTCAAAACTGCAAGCAACTTCTGTCAGACAAGCCCATTTTCTTAATTGTAAATGCATATGCACTTTCTGCATCGTCACTTATGTTGCATCATCTCCTGACTGATCTTAATCTTGGGGGCACTGTTGAATCTGGCGAGCTCGCGCTTAGAGAGGATCTTTCAAAGAGATTACTTTCTACCGGTATCTTTGCCAGGTGGAGCAAATGACATTGTGTTCCAGTCAAGATTATATACATTTTCAATAAGTGTTCTCTCGCCATCATTCCATGTCTTATGTGTTTGAAGACCAAGTGATTCTATCATTGATGTGATAATCTTGTCATTTGGACCCTCAATCTCCAGAAATGGGGGCATATTTGGATAGGTGTCTAAATCAAACTTAACAGCATTATATGTCCAAGATGTTCTAAATTTCTCTTGCGTTGCGTAGTGCTCAAGACCTAAGTGCAGAAAAATTTCACGCGTGTCGTCGAGACTAGATACATTCACATTAATCTCGGGCACACTACGCGATTTACCCCTTGCCATGCTCATCCCCTTCCATGTGATCTCACAATGACCATTTGAGTATTTACGAACTCTCAAATACCATTCCGTCACTTTGTTTGGAAGTCTAAACCAATTTACAGTTAACATATTCCTACCGATCTTGGTTGCACCCAGTAATTTAAGTTTCTTAGCTATAACTAGCTCGTCAACATCTAGTATTTTGATCTCTATTTCTCTCATGATGAATTATGTCTTACGTTTAAATAGCGTAACGCACTGATCAATTATGCAAATATACGAATAGGGAAGTATGACAATGAAGTATCGATCAAAAGGCGCCTGGACTCCAAGATATAGTAAATAGGAAATTGGAATTATAGCAATTAGCACATTTGGGCTTAAAATTCTATTTTTAATGAAGGTAAGTATTGTTGGAATTGCCGATAATACTGATAATGGATAAAGAATTGACCATGTGCTTGCTCTATTCCACGAGGAGAGCTCCCACCAAGCTTTGTAAAATCCTGTAGTAAACAAAATAATTGATGAGCCTGGAATCGAGGAAACTGAATGGTTAAGCCAATATTTTAGAGTTTTCAGCTGAAAGAATACTAAGTTAAACATGCCATTGTGAGCAATAAATGATGGGGTATATATAGAACAAACCGTAATAAATGCTATCAATATTCTCGATGTCCACTTTATTACGTCAACTTTTCTTAAAAATACATCATAGAAAAAAAGCATTAAAGAAAAAAACAGGGATCCAGCCCAAAACTTCGCTGATACTGATGCTCCAAGAAGTATTCCAGATAGAACGACTCTCTTTGGATGATATAAACACACATATACAAGCCAAACTAATAGGGCGCTTTGACCCAAGTCAAGCAATGCACTTGATGAGATTGAGAGCATGAGTGGATCGATAGCTATAAATACGCCGGAAAGAAATGCTTTAATGCTATCATGAGTTTGTGAAAATGCCAATACGTACACACCAATTAGCAACACTACACCCCATAACAATTGAGCTATGTGGGGGTTATTGAAAAGTAACAACGATAAACCGTAGGAATACTTAATAAGAGGAGGATGTTGGAAGTTTATGACAATTGGATCATGGCCTTTTGTATATAGATATCCTGCTGCAATATGTATTTGTGAGTCAGATAGAAATAAACG
>CAYNEP010000149.1:0-2402 GCA_964396255.1 uncultured Gammaproteobacteria bacterium
GAGGAAACCTACTCATGTCGTATCTGTCTTACGCATATAGATTCAACCAATGGTTTGTATGACAAACATGGCTTTAAATGCTTTGATTGTCAGCGTGCAACCGATGAAGGAATACTTCCACCTGAAGTATTTGAGGAGGAGAATAGTTGGTATTCTAATTGGCATATAGAAAATGAATTTTATATTCCTCGTCCAACAATCAAAAAGCTTGTCACTGGTGGATATCTCAAACCTCGAGTTGTTACTCATCCTAATGGTGGGCACGATACATATGTTTTCATGGCGTTAGAGAATAATGAGTTATTGCTTACATACATGGAAAAACACAGGATCATTCTGCTGTGCGGTATACCGGGCAGTGGCAAAAGTGCATTTGGAAAATATTTACAAGACAAACATGAGTATACATATGTCTCGCTTGGAGACAAAGAATGGAAAGATAAGCACATGCAATCTTTGTGGGACAATATATTTACAGCCAAAAGGCAATATCATGCCGTTGAAAAGTTTGTATGTTATTTACATGACAACTACGAAAATGTTGTTCTTGATTGGGGATTTTCTATGGATCAACTTGAGGTAGCAAGTTCGTTCAGGAGCGAATCGTGTTATGTTTTGTGGTTTACTTGTAATATAGCTACTGCACGTAAGCGGTTTATAAAAAAGAACAAAAACTCAGCAACTTATTTTGATACTCAAATTAAAACCATCCAGGAGAACAATGAAAAAATTGTTGATCGCCTGAAACCTAAAGTTATTGACGTTCTAAAAGAAGATAGGACAGACAAAGCAATGGAAGATATTTATTCAGATTTTTCAGTTTTGATTGAAGATGCTTGAATACTGATGTCCTTTATTCCTGCTGTTTCCATGTGTTGTTCAATTACTGCCTTCACATAGGTGAGTGATCTTGCTTCAAAATCATCCCGAAGGTTGAACCCTTTCTCATATACTTTATGTTTCATATATTCAATAAAATTGTGATGGTTATCCTCAAGCATAACACCTAGTAGTTCATAACACATATAAGGCAAATCAAATGCAGTTAATTGAAACATATTCTTAGTAGAATCTACATCTTTTAGAAATAACCTAGTAAAATGCTTTAAACAATCCAGATCGGGTATTTCAATAAGTTCTTGAAGATAGTAATTTAGCGTAAGAACATTGTCGATAATGTTAACGAGATTATGATAGTTTTTGACAAATTCGATTGTGAGGTCATTATATGTCTTGTCTTGCTGACAAATCATGGAAAAAAATTTCTGATCTTGAAGTTCTTGATATGAAGCTATTTGCAATTCTTTTAGTGTTTTAAACTGAGAGGTATATTGTTCATAAACACGATTAAGTTCGTATATAAAAACCAATCCTTTATGACCAAAATCACTACTCGTTATATCAAAATAAACTAACATACTATACGTCCAATAATAAAGACTATATAGCCATGACTCATCACCTGTTTGAAAAACAAGAGTAAGCCCAGAAACCTGACTCTGCATTTCCATAATTTCAGAATATTGATTGTTGATATTAGACTTGCTATGTGCGTCATCAAGCATTTGTTTCCTACACAAATATTGTATATTGAGCGCTTCAAAGGGAGTAATGATGCCTTTTGCTGCAACTTTAGCTATGAGTGATTGTGCTTTTAAATTCATAATTATTTTGTATTTGTATGTTTTTGGCTGTTTTTTCGAAATGCAGCCTTATTTAAAATGTCTATTTCACCTCGTCTGACGATAATCTCTTCTGCCTTCATCTGAACAAGGAAGAGCTTTATGATGAGAGATGCAAATTTCTCACTTATTTTTCCTCTTAAGCCATACGTTATTAACAATTCCTGACCCTTTTGGAATGTTTTCGGATTTGAAAGATAATCGGACAGCTGCACAATTTCCTCATCGGTCATTTGCATAGCTTTATCACTGATATTAGGATCTTTATTATTTAACCAGTACATAGATGCTGTTAAATTGCCATTTTTAATATGCGTAATCACTTGTACTGTTGCCATATCGGTCACGAACTTTCTACCCTCCTGAAGTGTTTCATAGACTTGCTGCTTAAAATCTGGATCCACCTCTGCCCAACGATAAAAAGTTTTTCTATCAATGCCAATTGCATGGCTTGCCGCTGAGATCGTGAACGTTTTAGGTAAACTATCAAGAAACTGTTTTTTCTTTGATTCCTGTTGTTGTATATTCATATTTCTATTTTCTTAACTGCCATGCTAGGAAAAATCTTTTCAACTCGATCAATAATTGTTTGACAATACTCAGGCGACATTTCTGTCATCACACATATTCTTCTTGTCTGCTGACAGGCGATAAGTGTTGAGCCACTCCCACCAAATCCGTCCCATACAACCTCACCAATACGACTGCTGTTGAGTATGA
>CAYNEP010000150.1:0-2401 GCA_964396255.1 uncultured Gammaproteobacteria bacterium
CTATCACAGCAGTCTCCAAAACTGCTTTTCACAGTTCGAATCTGTGCGCCCCTGCCCAACTTCGCCAAGGCTTCATTGGGCTAGCCCAATAAGACTTGAAAAGCTGGTCCTCCGAAGCTTTATGCGAAGGAGGAAAACTATGTATTACACCTACCTCCTAAAACTCTCCAATAACGATTACTATACTGGTTCAACAGGAGATTTAATTACTAGAATTAAGGATCATCAAGAAGGTAAGAATATTTCTACAAAACCATTTCGCCCTGTAAAGCTAGCTTACTACTGCGCCTTTCCCACCAAAGCCCAAGCAATTAAATTTGAAATATATCTCAAATCTGGTTCGGGAAAAGCTTTTCGAAATAAACATTTGTTATAATCACCTCATGGATATACAGATTGTTAGTTACGAAAATGAGTATAAAGACCAACTCATACACCTCTTTGAAGATTTTCAAGATTACTTAGTAAAACTTGATCCAATGCAAAGATTGAGAAAACAATCTGGGTATGGTGAACACACCTTAACCAAAACTATACAAGAAATCGAAGAAAACAATGGCGTTTTTTATGTTGCTCTTGATGGAGATACAATTATAGGATTCTCCTGTGGTATAGTTGAAAAACAGTCTCCCGAAATCTTTTTGGGCGTTATCCCATCAACACAAGGAAGAATAATAGAACTTTATGTTGACAAGAAATATCGAGGAAAAGGAATTGGTACAACACTTATGAAAAAGGTGGAAACCTACCTAAAACAAAAGGGTTGTGAGGTAGTAAAAGTGGAAGTTTTTGCCCCTAACGATTTAGCAAAAAATCTTTATGAAAAACTTGGTTACGAAGCACGAGACATTGATAACATCAAAAAATTATAAGACAAAAAATAACTTTGTTCAAGATGATAAATTCCAACATAGTTGCTTAACGCATGTCACAAATTTATCTATGACTATTCAAGCTGAGCAAAAAGTACTGCTTTCAATTGTTGAGACATGGCGATTAAGTGAGACCCCTGAATATCGAGGATTTCGCTGTGCCAACTGCCAGGAGTACAAAAACGAAGCATGGTACCATTGGGTACATACTGGTGGCTACAAACTCCCCATCCACATGTGCAATGATACTTGCGAACCTGCATTTAAAAATAAATCTATCCAAGTTGATCAATCGAAAAGAGAGCAAGTAAATAGAGAAGTTTTTGGGAATACCTATCACTATACAGCAGAAGCAACCAAACGCTTTAGAGAAATAGTTGCTTCCTGGCCAGAGTATAAAGAGCCAGAATTAAAATCGTATTCCTGTGATGAATGCAACAAAGACTTAGATATTGATCCTACGGATGGAATACGCAAAGGATATCATGTCTGGTGGAAAATGGATGATGGGACAACACTTGCAGAGTTACATTTCCACAAAACATGCGCTGGCCTGCTTGGGATAACTGATTAAAGGAGATTATTATTTTTCAACAAGCGCTGCTGAACATCAATGGTATTGATCTCACGCACCACAGCTCTTTCACCCTCAGACGTGCCTTGACGGATTTGCCCAACAATATCATCAACGGAGGCAACTCTTCCATCTACATAAACATACTCGGGATTTTTTTGAATCCTTCGTATAGCGACTTCTTTTGCATGCTCAGGATCATCGCTTAGAAAATTCCATGCATTTGTCTTAAGACTGCCTTGGAATTCTCGTGCCACTCTATCTTTAAATGACGTAGCCTCACCTACATACCCCTCTCGCACTCGCATAATCTCACCCATGGTATAAAAATAATCAAGCTCTGGATAATAACCTACAATTTGATTGAGAAATTCCTCAGACTGAGGATCAATACCTTGCATCTGGATTCTCGCAGCCTCAAGTGCGAGATTTATGGTTCGCAGTTTCCATCCTTCACCGGGGCCATGGATTGAACTATTTCTATAATGAATAGGAGGTGGATTCTCAGGAGCAGGACTATTGTAATAATTAATTACAAAAGCTTCATTTGGCTTAAAAATGACCATCATGAGAGGGTCTCTTGGTCCCTTGCCAGACTCAGTGAAAAATTGAAGTATTGGCTCACTCCCCTTTACTGTGGTATCAATATCATATCTACTACGATCAATGACCGTGTATGCTGGATGAATCGCTCTTACTCGCTCTGAAATAGCAGTAGTAGGATCACCTTTTTTTACCTCTTCATACCCTGGCTGTAGCCCTTCAGACATATGCATAGTATATCTTACTTACTATAGTTGTAAATAGCTTACAAACTCGGGCAATATGCACCATTACTTATACTTCTTGTGTGTTATAATTTTCCAAATCAACGGTAGTTGATGCACCTTGACACCACGAAAGGATCTCTCGCATGGGCAAGCCTGATAGCATTACTATCTGTCAATTCGGATTT